>JBIIXZ010000296.1:0-2696 GCA_044347055.1 Bdellovibrionia bacterium
GCGGCGATGGCGCCCGTGATTCCTGCTCCCACCACTACGATCTCATCCTGATACGGGCCATCCAGCCGGCCGAGAGTCATCGGGCGCTCGGAGGAGCGATTCATCTTCCAGTAGGGATTTGTTCGATCAAGGGCGTGGCGCATCATCGAGGGAAAAGAAGCAAAGGACATTCCGAATTTTTCCATCCGGGGCCCTTGTGGCTGGCGGCAATGTCGTGTTGAATCGCGGGGAAATGGATTTTGTACCCGTTCGCCTCAGGAGGGGCTTTATGCGACACCCGATCAACCGCACCGCCGCGTGCCTTGCCGTACTGGCTTCAGTTTCCGTGGCCTCCGCAGGAGAAGTTCTCGAGCTTCGTGCGGGCAGCATTCCCGTGACCTCGAAAGTAGCCGGCCTGCTCGCGCAGCAGGGCGCCTCGATTCCGCAGGTGTTCGTCGCGCAGTGGCAGAAGCCGGTCAGCTTTGAACAGCAGAAGCAGCTTGAGGCTCGCGGATTCCAGGTGCTGCGGTACCTGCCGCAGGATGCCCTGGTGCTTCGCAATGTCGGCCTTCCATTGAACGCTCTCGCGGCGGAGATCGGTGCGCGCGCCGCGTTTCCGCTCTCCGCGCAGTGGAAGCTCGCTCCGCAGCTGATTCGTGAGTCGAGCCAATCCAAGAAATGGGTCATGGTCAGTCTCTTCGAGGGCGCGGATATCGCTGAAGTCGTCTCCTCTCTGCGCGCGATTCGCGATCTCCAGGTGCTACGCCTTTCGGTGGGAGAAATTGCCGTCTCGGCTTCGCTGGAGTCGCTCTTTCAGGTCGCCGCCATTGATCAGGTGGAATGGATTCAGGATCTGCCGGTCTGGTCGACGCTCGATTACGCAATGTCCGCGAGTGACATCGGCGGCTCGGCCATCCCGCCCGCGCTGACCGGATACGAGTCCGGCACGAAGCTCATGGGCTTCGATGAGGCTCGGTCGCGTGGATTCACGGGCAAGGGACAGGTGGTGTCGATGGCCGACACCGGCGTGGACACCGGCAATACGGCAACACTCCACGTCGACCTGAAGCCCGTCGTGACGAAGGGCTATCCGCTCGGAATTGGCGCGACACTCTGGGATGATCCTCAGGGCCACGGGACCCATGTCTGCGGTTCGGTCGTGGGAACCGGAGCGGCCTCCAATGGCGCGATTCGCGGCGGTGCCTTCGAGGCAAGGATGCTTCCATCGAGCATCTGGAGCCCGATCATGGACAACCTCGCGTTTCCGAGCGACTTCAACAAGCTCTTCAATCCGCCGTATGCCGATGGCGCGCGGGTTCACACGAACTCGTGGGGAAGCCCGCGGAACCTGGGTGAGTATGACGGCTTTGCCTCGAGCGTCGACAAGTTCGTGTGGGATAATCCGGACTTCTTCGTGCTCTTTGCTGCGGGCAACAGCGGTGAAGACAAGAATACCGACGGACGAGTGGACGAAGGCTCGATCGGATCTCCGGCAACGGCCAAGAACGTCCTGAGCGTCGGCGCATCCGAGAACCTGCTCGCGCAGGGTGGAATCCAGCGCCCGCACGGCCAGCTTCGCGATGGGGACAAGAAGTACGGGGTGGAGCCGCTCAAGAGCGACACGCTGTCGAACAATCCCGACGGCATCGCGGTGTTCAGCTCTCGAGGACCGACGACTGATGGCCGCCTGAAGCCCGAAATCGTGGCCCCGGGAACGAACATCGTCAGCACGCGTTCGCATCATCCGAGGGCAACCCTGCTTTGGGGCGCGTTTGACGAGCAGTACGTCTACGCTGGCGGAACATCGATGGCGACTCCGCTGACAGCCGGTGCCGCTCTCGTGGCGCGCCAGTACCTGACGGAGAAGGCTGGAGTGGCTTCGCCGTCGGCCGCACTGCTCAAGGCAACGCTGGTGCACTCGGCCAAGGACCTGTTTCCGGGACAGTATGGATTCGGTCCGCAGCAGGAGCTGCCCAAGCCCCGCCCCAACGTGCACGAAGGCTATGGGCGAGTGGATCTGGAGCTGCTCACCCGGCTGGTCGGATCGACGGTGTTCATCGATTCACGCCAGGGCGTTGCTTCGGGAGCATCCGAAGAAATCTCGTTCCAGCTCGATGCTGGAAACGGCTTTCGCGCCACGCTGGCCTACACGGATGCTCCGGCATCTCCGTCCGCAGGCCGCGCGCTCGTCAATGACATCGATCTCGAAGTGGTCACGCCTTCGGGCCGGATCGTCTCGCTCCAGGACTCGAAGAACAATCTGGAGATGATCGAGATCAAGCCGGGCCAGGCCGAAGCAGGTTCGTACCGCATCCTCGTCCGCGGAAAGAATGTTCCGCAGGGCAGGAGTGGAAAGCAGCCGTACGCGCTCGTCGTTTCCTCGAGCCGCTAACGCTTCAAGGTCTTGAACTTCAGCGGGCGAGACGTTCCTCGATAGGAGAGGATCTTCTCGCCCGCAACGTTCAGGCTGAGAAATTCGATCTCGATCGTGTCCTGTCGGATCTTGAATCGTCCGCTATCGTCGTCTCCCGAGCAGCGCAGCTCTGCCTGCTTCTTCTGGCAATAAAATCCCGAATCACGGTGGGGCTTGCCCTGGGTCTTCAGGGTGACGGTGGCCTGGGCAGAACGAGCGGCATCAAACTCGACCCGGAGTGATTCGTGCTTCCCGGGGTTTCGAGGCAGCTCGACTTCGATCTGCGTGAGGTCTCCTGCGGAAC
>JBIIXZ010000035.1:0-16566 GCA_044347055.1 Bdellovibrionia bacterium
AAAATTCGCCGCAGTTTCTCCGTATTCCTGGGTGAAAACTCCGCTCACGTATGCGTGCCGAAATGCGTCTACATCGTTGTCGTCAAGTCCGGGAGATCGCACATTGACCGTGCCGTCCGCATTCTTTGGGAGGTTGCGGATGTGACGATCGAAGTACTCGTAAGCCTCCGCACGGGCATCTTCCATCGGCTTTTCAAAAGGGTTAATCCTCAAACCGCTCACCTCGTAACACTTTATAGAGCAACCAGCTCAGTGCCAGCGCGGCGGCGACAATGGTCAATAGGTTGTAGTTCCAAAAAAGAAGGTACGCACCCACTCCGGATGGGATCAGAAAAGCTGCCACCACAAAGCGCCATCGGCCTTTTACCTGGAGAGTCCCCAACCAAAGCCCTGCGTGCACTTCGAGCGTCATCGCCAAGGCTTTGGGAATTCGACGATACCAAGGCATGTACTCGTGCATGTTGTGGAACATTCGGAACCCGTAAAGAGTGGAAATTCCGATGAGCAGACAGACCAGCAGGCGCAGTCGGCGTCGATCTGCGAGGAATAGGATGCTCGGTCTCCAAGCGTTTTCCATCATCGAGTAGGCTATCTCTTTCAAATGGCGTTATTCAAGTCCTTGTAAACTGGCCCCCTAGCCTGTGCACGGCGGCGTCAGCACCCGATTGTGGTAGCTGACGTAGATCGACAGGTGATCGATCAGCCCTTGCCGCTTCTTGGTCGTGCACCAGGTACGTCTGAAGAGCCGGTTCATATTCGCTCGAAGCATCGCGCAGGTGTGATTGAGCGAAAAGAGCGGATCGAATCCGATCTTCTTGAGCTCACCCTGTCCTGCGATGCAGCCCCGGCGTCCAGGACTGGTTTGATGTTTGGCCTGTGGATGATGGAACTTGAGATGCCGTGGGTAATGCGGATTCTCATCCGAGAGCCATACTGCCGTGGGAGAGACGACAGGCTTGAGCCCCGAAAATAGAGCGTGCCATCCCTCGGGCCTTCGATCCTCGCGCGGGCCGTACTTTCGATAAGCGATCCGGCTCAGATGTCCCTTTGCCGGCATCGAGGAGACCTGAAATCCCAATATTTTTCTGCTTTTCGGCTCGACAGCCAGAGCGACACTCAGTGGCTTGCACTTGGTGTGTTCGCTCGTTTCGAGATCATCGAACTGGACAACCGAAAGGGGCTTGGAAGCCAGGCGCCTGAGGAACTCCTCTTGTTCCTCTCGGGCCTGCGCTGCAAGAAACCTTGTTTTTCGAACGACGGTTTTTCGATTCACTCGCAGGATGATGGCCGCCCGCCTGAGAGACATTCCCGAGGCCAGGAGCAGCATCAGGCGATGATTCAGCTTTCGTTTCTTCTGCCCGTAACAGGGAAGCCCCGTTCCGGATGAGAAGGCCTTTCCGCAGGATCGACAGAGATACCTCGCGATCCATTGGCCGTCGGAGCGGCGGTAGTAGCGACCTTTCCGGACGATGGATCCCGCTTTTGGACTAGGTTTTTGGATGGAACACTCAGATTCTGGGCAGTGGCGCTTCATGGGAGCGCCAACTCGTCAATTTTCGGGCCGGACTCGAGTCAGTCCGGACTGTCGAGAACATCCAGAGGGGCCAGTTTGGGTCGGTCATTGCATCTCTATTATGGCCGGCTTCCACGGGTGCGTCACTGCCGACATTTTCACCCGGCAGCTCAGGATCCGGCAGCATTTGCCGATAGGCAATTTGGTAGGAGGAAACCCTTCAATGTCCAAAAAGCACAAGTTCGACCTGACCGCCCTCGTCCATCGCGATTTCATCAAGAATGGAGAAACTCTCTTTTTCGTCAGCGACCCGAAGATGACCTGCGTCGTCACCAAGCAGCCGAATGGAGAGTACAAGGTGGTCGCCAAGGGCGAAACCATGACGATCCACGCCTTTGCCCAGAAGTGCCTGGGAGTCGAGCCGCCGGATCATGCGTCAAAATGGCTGCGGACGGCGGCCGGCAAGACGCTTTATGAATTCTGGCATGCCGACGACTACGTCGAAGCAGCCTAAACATTCATTCACGGCGGCCGTAACGGCCTAACCCGCTGAAATTTCAAAGAGGCAGGACCCCGAAAAGAAATCGGGGCCCCTGCCTCTTTTTTTTTCTCAAGGATTCGCCCGCGCCTCCGATCAGTCCTGTGGAAGCTGAGACAGGAGTTTCGGCGGACGAGCAAAGAGGCCAAGGATGGCCGGCCACGAAAGTGGACAAATGACCTTCATGGAGGAAGGTTGTCATGGGCTTGAGAATCAACACCAATGTGCCTTCGCTGACAGCCCAGCGAAACCTCCGCGCAAACAGGTTCTCACTCGATAGAAACCTCGAGCGCCTGAGCTCCGGCTCCAGGATCAACCGCGCTGGCGACGACGCCGCCGGCCTTGCCATCTCCGAATCTCTCCGTGCTCAAATTCGCGGCATCTCGCAGGCCGAGCGCAACGCGCAGGACGGCATTTCCATGGTCCAGGTTGCCGAGGGTGCGCTTTCTGAAGTCGCCAATCTGCTGATCCGCATGCGTGAACTCGCCGTGCAGGCCGCTTCGGATACGGTCGGACCGAACGAGCGTCGCTTCATGGATGTCGAATACAAGCAGGCGATGGAAGAAATCGATCGCATCGCCAATAGCACCGACTACAACGGCGTGAAGCTCCTGAACGGCTCCGCTCCGGTCTTCGAGATCCAGATCGGAACGAAGAATAATCCGCTCATCGACCGCGTGAAGCTCTTCGATGCAACGGCCACCGACTCGAACGTCGTTGCCCTCGGAATCAACCTCACGGGCATGGCCGACAAGGTCAGCGCCCAGAACAGTCTGGCGGCTCTCGATGGAGCCCTCGCCCAGGTCAACAAGGTCCGTGCCGAATTCGGCGCGGTCCAGAACCGACTCCAGTCGGTCATCAACAACATCATGGTCAACCGAGAGAATCTCTCGGCGGCCAACAGCCGGATCCGCGACACGGATCTGGCGGAGGAAGTCAGCGACCTCACCAAGAACCAGATCCTCATGCAGGCTGGCGTCTCGGTCCTGTCGCAGGCCAACTCTGCACTGAAGAGCACCCTGAGCCTTCTGGGAGGGAATGCGTAAGGAACTCTTCTGAGCTGAATGAACGATTTTTGCCCGAAGCAAAGGCCATCGCCTGAGCTTGTTTCCTGGATGCGGGTTCGGGGCCCGCGCGTGGATGCCTGGATGGCGGAAGCGCGTGGGCCCTCCCCGAGTGCCGCCGAAGAGCGCACGCGCCAGGAGGGGTGACGAAGGATTGAGGGACTGCAGGGGTCCGCGGATGGTCCGCGACGCCTCACGCAGAACCGCAATGCACCGATCGTGCGGGAACACGATCGGCGCAACAAACCAGCAGGATGCTGTCGCCGGCCATTTGAAGGCCGATGGGAACATGGAGGAGCCGAATATGACCACGGGAGGCTGAGATGGGACTTCGAATTTCTACCAATACTAGCTCGATTAATGCGCTTCGTACTCTTGCAGCGACACGCGGAAACCTCGACAAGTCGCTCGAGAAGCTCGCCAGCGGCAATCGCATCAACCATGCCGGCGACGACGCCGCGGGGTTGGCGATCTCGGAGAACCTGCGTGCGCAGATCCGAGGCATCCGGCAGGCCAAGCGAAACGCGCAGGACGGCGTATCGCTGATCCAGGTCAGCGAAGGCGGCCTGAACGAGATCGCGAACATGCTGATCCGCATGCGTGAACTGGGAATCCAGGCCGCATCGGACACGATCGGAAACACGGAAAGGCAGTTCGCCGACCGCGAGTTCCAATCGCTGAAGCAGGAGATCGACCGAATCGCGAACTCGACGAACTTCAACGGCACGCCCCTGCTGAACGGACGGGCCGGAATCTTCGAGATCCAGGTCGGCATCCAGAATAATCCGGTGCTGGACCGAGTGGTCTACAACGGAGAGCGATCCGACACGACAGTCGAGGCGTTGAGCCTCGCCGGCGAGTCGGTGGCGACGAAGGCGGGGGCCCAGATGGGACTTGCCGTCATCGACGACGCGCTCAACCGGGTGAACTCGATTCGAGCCGATCTGGGCGCGATCCAGAACCGCATCCAGTCGACGATCCAGAACCTGTCGATCTCGGACGAGAACCTCTCGGCCGCGAACAGCCGAATCCGCGACACGGACATGGCCGAGGAGGTCTCGGAAATGACCAAGAACAACATCCTGATGCAGGCAGGTGTCTCGGTCCTCGGTCAGGCAAACCAGATGAACCAGCACGCGCTGAAGCTCCTGGGCTGATCATCGCGGACGACGACAGGACAGCAGTAGTTTCGAGAATCACGGCTGCGCGGTGTTCGGGATAACAGTGTGCAGGCCGCCCCCCGGGCCTCCCCCATCATGG
This sequence comes from Bdellovibrionia bacterium, assembly GCA_044347055.1. GTDB lineage: Bacteria > Bdellovibrionota > UBA1018 > UBA1018 > UBA1018 > CAIOHW01. The sequence goes on from JBIIXZ010000035.1 coordinate 4,376, forward strand.
AAATGGGAGGTCCGGGCGGTTGGGAGTCGATGAATCAAGTTTCGGACGAGAATGGGTCTCGTTCGATTGAACCAAGCCGGCAAGGAAGCCGCCCAGCTAGGGATAGCTGCGGGTCATCATGGAGGAAGACGCTCATGAATGGAGGCTAGTATGGGATTGAGAATTAATACGAATGTCACTTCGCTGAACTCTTTGCGAACGATGGGTGCGACGCGAATGAACCTGGATAAGGCGCTCGAGCGCCTGGCCAGCGGCTCTCGAATCAACCACGCGGGCGATGACGCCGCAGGGTTGGCGATCTCCGAAAACCTGAGGGCGCAGATCCGAGGACTCAGGCAGGCCAAACGAAACGCGCAGGACGGCATCTCGCTGATCCAGGTCAGCGAAGGCGGTCTGAACGAGGTCGGAAATATCCTGATCCGCATGCGCGAACTGGCGATCCAGGCCGCGTCCGACACCATCGGCGATAATGAGCGACAGTTCACGGATCGAGAATTCCAGTCTCTCAAGGCGGAAATCGATCGCATCTCGAATGCCACGCAGTTCAACGGCACCCCGCTGCTGAACGGGCGGGCCGGAATCCTCGAGTTCCAGGTGGGCACGCAGAACAACCCGCTGCTGGATCGAATCTCCTACAATGGAGAACGTGCGAACGCTTCAGTCGAATCGCTGAAGATCTCAGGTGAATCGGTTTCGTCGAAGCCCGGTGCACAGATGACTCTCGCGGTGCTCGATGACGCACTCAACCGGGTGAACTCGATTCGAGCCGACCTGGGTGCGATCCAGAACCGGATGCAGTCGACGATCTCGAACCTGTCGATCAGCGACGAAAACCTCTCGGCAGCCAACAGCCGCATCCGTGATGCGGACATGGCCGAAGAGACCTCCGAGCTGACCAAGCAGAACATCCTGATGCAGGCGGGTGTCTCGGTCCTCTCGCAGGCCAACAGCAGCTCGCAGATGGCACTGAAGCTCCTCGGCTAAGGGTGAACCATGGGATCGCGGTCGGTACTGATCATGGGTGGAAGCGGGTTCGTGGGAACCCATCTCGCAATCCGGTTGCGGGATGAGTGCAAGGTGTTCACGACCTGCTTCCGCCATCCGCGAAGGATTGCGGGCGTCAGTTCCATTCCGGTCTCGCTCTCGCAGCCCGACTCGATCAAGTCGGCGGTGCTGGCGGCCCAAGCGGACGTAGTGGTTTACGCCGCCGGCGCCCGATCCACCTCGGACCCAAAGGAGATCGAGCTCGTGCACTCAGCGGGCCCGCTTGCGGTCCTCGGTGCATCGGCGATGCTGGGTTCCAAGTTCATCCTGCTGTCGACCAGCCGGGTTTTCGACGGCTCGAAAGGCGGATACCGCGAAACAGACCCGCCGATACCCAGGGACGGAATCGGCAAGGCCAACCTGACTGCGGAAAATGGCGTGAAGAATCGCGCGCTGAACTTTGCCATCGTGCGCTCGTCACCCGTTTATGGGCTCGGACCCGCGGACAACCCGTCCCTTTCGGATCGGATCATCCGCGAACTTGCCCTCGGAAGGCCCGTCGAGCTGGATGACGAAGAAGTGCACCGCTTTGCACCGATCGAGACGCTCGTCGAAACGCTGGCTCACGCCTGCATGGACGAGGGCGTGAAAGGAATCCTACATCACTCCGGAGGAGAGGCCTGCACGATGCTGGCACTCGGAAAACGGATTGCCGCACGCTTCAAGCTGCCCGAACGGCTGCTCCGAGCGCAGGCCGCGCCAAGAGCGGAATCGGAACGGTCGAGAAACTATACTCTCGACGGAACGAGGTCGGCGGCGCTCTTACAGATGGAGCCCCTGCTCCTGGAGCAGGGCCTTGATCTGCTCGAGAAGCAGCTGCTGGCTGCCCGGTCGTGACTTTCGCTGGTCACGCGTGGCGCGGACAAACTCCGTGAAATAGAAGCGCGCCACCTGAGTGGGCTGCACCTTTTCTCCCTGATAGGTCCAGGTAACGTCTCCGAACGGACCGACCTGCGCGAGCAGTTCCTGCGCGGTCGTCGATGCTGATGTGTTCGATCCGATCGGCTGGTGCTGCGAAAAAGAAATCTGGATCACGCCGTGAGCGGCGTTGGATGCCACCAGCTTGATCTGGTTCCTGTAGATCATGAAATCCGCCGCCGTCTGGGCGACGCTGTAGACTTTGATTTCCTGGAAGCGAGATCCCGCTTCCGAATACCCATTGAAGATTCGGCAGTACTCGGTGAACTGCTCACGAAGGCGCGTCAGAAAATCGACAGTGGCCTCCTCGATACGCTGCTGCGGATCAAGGCCGCCTGATGCTGCCTGCAGCAGACGATCGGCTTCCGGGTTCTGCTCGCCCTTGGCCAGAGAATGAATCCAGGAGAAGTCGGCATTCAGAGCGGCCGAAACGGAAGGTCCCGCGCTAAACGACGAAGCGCCTCCAGCGGTGGCATCCGACCAGTGATCACGAAAGTTGGACATGGTGATTTCCCCCGAAAATCTCGAAAAACTGCGGGCAGATGGCCCTCGGGGAAATTAAAGAACCTCCGGGCAGCGAAGTCAAATGGAACCCAGAATCTAATACGTGGGCGCCGTATGGCAGCTTTAGGCTTCCTGGTACCAGCCAGGCATGCTCACCACTGCGCAGTGACAGCCCCCTGGGTCATTGACTGTCGGGTCCACATGAAAGTTTCGCGGACCCGGAGGCAAGAACCAGTATAGCAAAAACGCGCGCGTTGAAGCGGGTTCCGATAAAAAATTTTCCAGCGGCCGGTCCATGATTCAACCAGTTCGCTCTCGTCAGAAATCCTCTGGCTTTACAGCTCCTTATTCCGATGCCACACTGTTTCCAATGTCCGGTAAAAAACTTCTCGTCGCAGACGACAGCTTGACTATCCAAAAAGTCATTCGTCTTGCCCTCTCGCATGAAGGCTACGACATCCAGGCCGTCTCCGACGGAGCAGAGGCCGTCGAGCAGCTCATGCTTTTTCGCCCGAATGTCGTGCTGATCGACGTTTCTCTTCCGGGAAAGTCCGCTACCGAGGTCAAGGCTTTCGTCGACGAGAAGCCCGAGCTTCGCGATGTTCGATTCGTCCTCATGTCGAGTGCGTTTGAACAGGTGGATGAGGCTGCGGTGGAGCGCGCCGGCTTTCACGGACGCCTCACCAAGCCCTTTGATCCTGCTCACCTTCGCAAGGTGCTGATCGATTCCCTGGACCTGCCGGCAGCGGCACCGGTTGCTCCTCCATCGATTCCGGTGATCTCGATCGAAGCACCTGCTGCTCCGATCACTCCGCCTCCGTTCCACCCCACTCTTCACCCGACGCCGGCGCCTGCAGCTCCCGCGGCTCCACCGGCTTCGACTCCTGCTGTTGAGCTGGGAGGAGGGGAAGCCGACATTCGAGAGCTCACGCAGTCGACGCTCCAGATGGCCGGACTTGACGACTTTGGATGGACCGTGAATGAGGGCGCAAAAAAGGTCGAGCCCGCCTTCCAGCCTTTTGATCTGGAACCTTCGCTTCCGCCACTGCCGAACATGTCACTTGGAGCAGCGCCCTCGCGGGCGCCGACAGACGGCCAGCTCGCATCGACCACCGGCTCGTTGGTGCTGAGCGGATTCGACGTTCCGCGTGAGGAACCCAAACCCGCCGTGGACTCGTTGGCGATCGAAAGCCTCGTGCAGCAGCAGGTTGAGGCGGCTCTCTCGAAAATGTCGCGTGAGATGCTTCCTCAGATCGCCGAACGGCTGATCAAGCAGGAGATCCATCGGCTGCTCGGCGAAGGTCCCTGATCACGCCTGCCCACCGCGGACGCCGGACACTTCCTCGGCGTAGAGCGACTTTTTCATTCCGTCCGAGAGGATCACCTCAAGCTCGCCCAGCGAGCCGAGCCCGCGCACGCGCGCCTGAAACGATTGCCCGTCCGACTTCCAGGTGATCTCGGCGCCGGGTCGAAACGCCGCCCATCGCTCATAGGCCTCACGCAAAAAATCGGGACCCTCCGCATCGAGCCGCAGCACCGCGCCGCTGATCCATTCAGCCAGGGGCTCGCGAATCCGGTCTGCAGCTCCAGGATCATTCAACGACGACGTCGGTTGATCGAGACCCTCGGGCGCACTCGCTCCGTTCAGGCCGAGGCCCAGAACGATGAACGAATTTCCGTTCGCTGAAGACACTGCTTCGCACAGGATCCCCCCGAATTTCTTCCGATCGAGCCAGAGGTCATTCGGCCACTTGATCGAAAAGCGCGAAGCATCCCACGCCCCGAAACGTCCGGAGGTGAGAAGCTCGATGACTCCCACGGCCCCGAGCAGCGGAATCCAGGTCCAGTGGCGCGTCTCGCGCGGACGGAGAATGAGCGAAAGAAAGAGATTTCCGGGCTCCGATTGCCAGGTGCGCCCCATGCGTCCGCGCCCCGAGGTCTGCACCCGTGCTGAAATCCATGTGCCGTGAGGAGCAGCCTCCGGGCCGAGGGCGCCTTTTTGCTTGGCAAGATCATTGGTCGAGCCGCAGCTTTCGAGGAGCTCGCCTCGGATGCTCACGCGCCCTCGACCAGAAGCGAGAGATCGAGAGGCTTCACGGTGTGCGTGAGCGATCCGACGGAGATGACGTGCACGCCTTCCTGCACATATCCCAGGATGTTCGCCTCGGAGATGCCACCGGAAACTTCGACCGTGACGCGCGAATTCGAATGCAGCGCGATCGCCTTGAGCGCATCGCCCACGAGAGCCGGCGTGAAATTATCGAGCAGCACGGCATCGACTTCGGCATCCAGCGCCTGCTGCAGCTCCACGAGATTGCGAACTTCGATTTCGATGCGGAGTCCGTGGGGAGCTGCTGTGCGTGCGCCACGAACGGCGCCTCCGATGCTGCCTGCTGCGGCGATGTGGTTTTCCTTGATGAGCACGCCCCCCGAAAGGCTCACGCGGTGCGGATGTCCGCCGCCGGCGATGACGCCCGCAATCGAAAGATCGCGGTAGCCGGGCAGGGTCTTTCGCGTGCTCGTGACGCGCGGAGGATTCTTCAGTCCGACGGAGCGGACGATATCGACCAGACGCGAGGTCTGCGTGGCAATGCCGCTGGCGAATTGCGCGAGGTTCAGGGCAGGGCGCTCGAGCGCCAGAACCCAGTGCGCCGGGCCTTCCCATTTTGCGACAATCGCACCCGGACCGACCGAAGATCCGTCAGGGAGAATCTCCGTGATGAGGTTCGTGCCGGAGATCTGCGCCGCGGCAGAGGCGAGGGCCTGTCCGACCCAGATGCCGGAGGATTTGGCGACGATCCGCGCACGGATCACGCGATGCGGAACGCTTCCGCGCACGGTCCAGTCCCAGGGCCAGCCATCTTCGCGAAGGCCTTCCTCAAGCGACCTCTTCCAGAACTCCGATAGCTCGTGATACTCCTGCATGGCCCACTGATTAACGAAATTTCTGGAGAAAATCACATGTTTCCACGCGAACCCGCCGGCCGCGCCGCCGATCAGATCCGTCCCCTGGCGATTGAGACGAACGTCAATCGCTACGCCGAGGGTTCGGTGCTGATCAAGGCGGGCCACACGCACGTGCTCTGCACGGCTTCGGTGGAAGAGTCGGTTCCAGGATGGCTCAAGGGCAAGGGACAGGGCTGGGTCACGGCGGAGTACTCGATGCTCCCGCGCTCGACCCACACTCGCAGCAAGCGCGACCGTGAAAAGATCTCCGGACGGACGCACGAAATCCAGCGCCTCATCGGTCGCGCCCTTCGCGTCACGGTCGACCTCGCGCAGCTCGGTGAACGCTCGATCCTGATCGACTGCGACGTCATCCAGGCGGATGGCGGCACGCGCACGGCCTCCATTACCGGATCCTGCGTCGCCCTGGGAATCGCGCTGAACAAGCTGATTGTTGAAGGCAGGATTCCGGCTTCGGCCTGGCTCGACACGGTGTCGGCCATCAGCCTCGGCATCGTGAAGGGCGAGGTGCTCACGGACCTCGACTACAACGAAGACTCGGGCTGCGATGCCGACACGAACTTCGTCGTGACCGGAAGCGGAAAGCTCGTGGAAGTGCAGGGTACAGCCGAGCAGGCACCGTTCTCGCCAGAAAAGCTGATGGAGCTGACGACTGCGGCAATGCGTGCCACCACCACCCTGAAGCAGCTCCAGCTCGAGACGTTCCGCAAACTCGGCATCACGAGCTGCCCGCGCTAAGCACGGGAGCCTCCAGAAAAGGAAGGCCCCAGAGATCCGGGATGGATCCCCAGGGCCCGAGGAGGGGTGGGTACAGCACTTCAGCCTGAGCGCTTGCTCAGGCTACTTTGTGAGCACGCTGACGGGCCCGGAAGGCCTGGTAGTGCTCAAACTTTTTCTCGTAATCTGGAACTTCTTCGCCGGTCCTCTTGATCAGACCGAACTTGAACTGCTCGTAATGCTCCGAGCAGAAACCGAATCGATCCTCATGATGCCTGCACCCTTTCGCGGTGCAGCCGCCAGTGGCGGATGCCGTGGCCTTTTTCGGGGCCTGAATCTCTTTGTGTTCTTTGTGCTCCGTGGGAGCTGCGCCTGTCTTACCCATTGATATTCCTCACTCTCTACACAGGACCTATCGGTGAGGACCGTCGAAACTTTAACGGTTAAGTCAGGTATTTTTCTGACACTTTCGTCAAAGGATTTTCGCCCGTTGTCTTGCACTCTTAGGCCGCTCCCCCTACTCTGGCCGGACAAAGGCTGTCTTAACAATTCACAGTCACGCATCTCCCGGATGGGGATGAAGGAGTCTTATGACGTTGTTTCCACGATGGACCGTGGCCGCTTTGGCCGCACTTTCTTTCTCCCTCCCGGCATCGGCTCAATCCGACCACCACCACCATCAAGGCGAGGAAGAACTCCGCGCCTCGCGCTGGGTGCAGATCCGAGCCCACGACAAGACCGAACGCACGGCCATTGCCAATGAAGGCGTGAGCATCGAAGCAGTCCGCAGCGACAGCATCTGGGGCTTCGCCACTCCCGACCAGCTCAGGGCCATCAAGTCCAAGGGATTCCAGGTCCTCGGCAGCTTTGATTTCACGACAGGTCGTGGCGGCCATCAGGGAGGCTTTGACTTTCCTGCCAAGGACGCCAAGTTCCATAATTACGCCGAAGCGACGAGTGCGCTTCGCATGCTGGCCTCGAGCCACGCTGATATCGCCCGCACGATCTCGATCGGAAAGACGATCGAAGGCCGCGACATCTGGGCCATCCACATCAACACGAATCCCGATGCCCTGATGTCGAACTCGAGCTCCAAGCCCGGCATCCTGTATGTGGGCAACCACCACGCCCGAGAGCACCTCTCGGTCGAAGTTCCGCTGATGTTCGCGCAGCACCTGCTCAAGAACCGCGATGACCCCAAGATCTGGGCGCTTCTCGATTCACGAGACATCTGGATCATCCCGATGCTGAATCCGGATGGCTCGGAATTCGACATCGCCACGGGCAGCTACAAGTACTGGCGCAAGAACCGCCGGAACAACGGCGACGGCACGTTTGGCGTCGACCTGAACCGCAACTACAGCTTCGGCTGGGGCACCGGCGGATCCTCCAAGGACACCTCGAGCGATGTCTACATGGGACCGACCCCGTTTTCGGAACCAGAAACCATTGCGATCAAGTCTTTCGTGGAATCGCAGCTGAACCTGAAGATCCTGCTCTCGTTCCACACCTTCAGTGAGCTGATCCTGTATCCATGGGGCGGCAAGTACGATCCGATTGCCGATCCGAAGGATCGCGCCATCCACGAGAAGATGGCCACGACCATGGCCGGATGGAACAAGTACAAGCCCCAGCAGTCGAGCGACCTGTACATCGCCAGCGGCGACACGACCGACTGGGCTTACGGAGAGCGCGGCCTCGTGTCGTTCACGTTCGAACTCTCGCCGGCCAACACCGGCGGAGCCGGAGGCTTTTACCCGGGCGCAGGAATGATCGACAAGGCCTTCCAGGACAACCTGCGGCCCTGCCTCTACCTGCTCGACCTGACCGACGATCCGGGTCGCGCTACGACGACTCGTCCCTCGCCGTTCCTCCAGAACTATGTCGCTCCGAGCCTCGCGCCCGAGCACTTCTGGAACTGACCTCTGATCCCGCGCGAGCGGGTAAGGCCCGCCTCCCGAGAGGGACGGCGGGCCTTTCTGCTTTGGCGGCATGAGCGCCGGAGCGCCTATTCCTGTTCCTTCGCTTCCTGCGCTTCGATTTCCTTGCGGACCTGATCCATGTCGAGCGCCTGAAGCTTTACGATCAGCTCCTCGAGCGCCGCCTCAGGAAGTGCTCCCGGCTGCGCAAACACCAGGATGTTCTGGCGGAAGGCCATGATGGTCGGAATCGAACGGATCCGAAACTCCGCGGCAAGCTCCTGCTCCGCCTCAGTGTCGATCTTTCCGAACACGATGCCCGGGTGCTTTGCGGCAACCTTTTCGAAGATCGGAGCGAACATGCGGCACGGGCCACACCAGCTTGCCCAGAAATCCAGGAGCACGATGTCATGGTTGTCGAGGGTCGAATCGAGATTGGAACGCGTGATGTCGATGGTGTGGGCGCCTGCCATGATGGCCTCCTGGGGCAATTCGGGATGCGACTTGCATCCCCTCTGACAATAACATAGGATTAAAACTATATGAAAACCATTGCCATGTTGGACATGAAAAACGTGCTCGGAAAACTCGGCGAAGGCGAGATCATCCTCGATGTGCGCGGCGCCGAGGAATTCAAGGAAGGCCACCTGCCGGGCGCTCGCAACATTCCGCATGACCAGGTGGCGCAGCACGCCTCGGAGCTCAAGAAGCTCAGGAGCATCTACATCCATTGCCAGGCGGGCCGACGCGCCGGCATGGCAGCCGATGCTCTTTCCAGGCTTGGCCTGACCAACATCATCTGCATCAGCGGCGGCGGCATGGGTGACTGGCTGGCGGCGGGGCTTCCGGTCGAACGCTGATCGCGCCGCATGAAGCCTACTGCATCCACTCGCAGGCTGATTGAAAAAAGCGGGGAGGTCGCCGCCCTGTTTGGCGGCCTCTCTCACCCCGTTCGACTGCAGATCCTCTGCTGCCTCATGGAATCGCAGAAAGGCGGCGGGGCGGGAGAGCGCTCCGTCTCGGAACTCACGGGCTTCTGTGAAATCAGCCAGCCGGAAATGTCGCAGTTTCTTTCGCGCATGAAGAAGGAAAACCTCGTCCAGTCACGCCGCGACGGCAATCGCGTCCTGTACTCGATTGCCGATCCGAATCTTGCCGCGCTTCTTCAGACCGTGAAGGATCTTTACTGCTCCTGAACGCTCGCCCGGTTCTTGCTCCTGCGGTCTGCGGCCCCCGAGGCTGAAACCCCACCAACCCAGGAGCATTTCGTGTCACTGCCCCATTCTGTCCGCCATGTCATCGCCACGGGCCTTGCGCTCGTGTCAGCCGCCGCTCTCACCGCCTGCGGAAATTCCGCCGGAGGCAAGATGTCGGTGACGTTTCCTGATCCGCAGACCCTTCAATTCCAGGCCGAGCTGACCAGAGAGTCCAATTTCGCGCTCAACGGTCAAATCCTGCTTCCTCCCTACGGCGACATCTACTTCCTTCCCGCCGGCCCGCAGCAGGGCTTCACTTTCGGTGGCAGGTTGGACCTGCAGGCATTCCTTCCAGAAGGCTGGCAGTTCGGAGAGGTGACGCAGCTTCCGACAGGCACGTACTTTCCTCCCTACATCCGCTCACCGCTCGTCCGCGTTCCGCTCTCCGACGATTTTGCCGCCTACCTGGGCGTGCGTGACCAGAAGACCCTCGGAATCGGCTGGTCCTTCATCAAGTCGGACGACACCGCCATCGGCATCGGCGCGAATTACTACGACGCTCAAGGCAATATCGTGATGGGCGGACTCTTCTATCCGCCGCGAAAGGAAGGCGGAAAGATCACGGTGCCCGGTGGCCTGTTCATCGCCACGGACCTGACCCCGTTCCTGCCGTCGATCGGTGGCAGGCAGAATCCAACGGCAACTTTCGTTGCCGACCTTCAACAGGCGCTCATCGATCAGTCGCGCGCCGTCGACAGCCGCAAGCTCAAGATGAAGCCCTACGCGGTCGAGAATGGGCGAGTCCGCAAATTCCAAAAGAGCGACATGGAAGTCGCCCAGCGCTACTTCGAGATGCTGCAGCAGGAACAGCAGCGCACGGGCAGCATCAAGCTCACCGCTCCACCGAAGAACGATTGAGGCTGACGAAATCCTGACGGGCTTTTGACTTTGCAAAGGGTCGCGGCTGCCACAAAATTCAGGGATGAAAAAATTCCTGTTTCTTGCGGCAGCCGCTGCCCTGGTGCTCGGCTTCACGTCGGCGTTCTCGGCACCCATCACCGAAAAAAGCTTCGGCATCCGCCCGAAGCTGGTTGTCGTGATCGCGGTCGACCAGATGCGCGCCGACTACCTCACCCGCTTCCGTTCGCGTTTCCTTGAGCCTGAACTTGCGGGAGGAAAGCCGGGCGGCTTTCGATTCCTGATGTCGCGCGGGGCCTATTTTCCCTACGGCGAATACGACGTCTTGCAAAACATGACGGGCCCCGGCCACGCCATGATCCTGAGCGGCTCATATCCCTACCAGATGGGCATCACGCTCAACGACTGGTACGAGCCCGGAAAGGGGCAAGTCTACTGCGTGCGCGACGACTCCAGTCCGCTGGTCGTGGGCCAGAGCTTTTGGAGCGGCCTGTCTCCGAAGAATTTTCTCGGCACGACGGTCGGGGACGAGCTCAAGAACTCGGGGCACGCCTCGCGCGTGGTGACGATGGCTCTCAAGGACCGAGCAGCAATCCTGATGGGTGGCCATCGCGCCGATCTGGCCCTGTGGTTCGATTCGAAAACGATGCAGTGGACGACGAGCCGACACTACCTTCCCGAAGGACCAATGCCCCCCTGGGTCGAGGCACTCTCGCGCGAGGCCCAGGCTCGCAAGGGCAAGCCCTATGAATGGAAGTCCGAAGGCGAAGGAAGCGGACTCTCATCCAGCAACAAGAGCTCGTTCTCGCATTCGACCGAATACGGCAGTTACGCCTCGTTTGCGTATCCCATGGGAGTCGAGCTGGTCGTGGATGCCGCCAAGGCTGCGGTCAGCAGCCTCAAGCTCGGACGCGGCCGCCACACCGATCTGCTGGCGATGAGCTTTTCGTCGCATGACTACCTGGCCCACGCGCACGGCGCCAATGCGCGAGAGATGGAGGAGATGACCGTCTCTGAAGACCGGCAGCTCTCCGGCTTCTTCGGCTTCCTGAAAAAGGAGCTCGGAAGCCTCGACGATGTCGTCATCGTGCTCACTGCAGACCACGGTGGACCGTATGATCCGGAATGGCTCAAGACGAAGAAGATCCACGCTGGAAACATCGATGAGGCCGCACTCGCCACTCGCGCCAATGCGCGCCTGTCGGAAGTCTTCGGCAGTACTTCCAAGGACAAGCCGTACGTGGCGTTCGTCGCCGATCTGAACTTCTTCTTGAATCCCGACGTGCTCCGCAGCAAGGGCGTCGAACCCTCGAAAGCGGAAGCGGAACTCAAGAGAGAGCTTCTCAAGACCGAAGGCATTCTCACCGCCTTCAGCAAGACCGATTACCAGGAACGCAGGCTGCCTCCGCAACTGTTTGGACGACAGGTTCTCCAGCAATACCAGCTCGGACGCAGCGGAGATGTCGTGTTGATTCCGAAACCGCACTTCCAGACCGCCGGTGCAGCCGCAAGCCACCTCACGGGCTACGCGTACGATCGGACGGTTCCGATCCTCATCTTCGGAAAACGCATCAAGCCGGGCGTGTACTCCGAGCGAGCGGACGTCGTGGACATCGCGCCCACGCTCTCTTTCCTGCTCGGGCTGACTCCGCCTGCGATGTCCGAGGGACGGATTCTGAGCGAGATTCTCACGGATTCGAAATAGCGCCCGCAAGAGCAAGTCGGCGAAATCACGAACACAAAAGTTCGGCAAATACTGCCGATTGAAGCATCGTCGAACGGTTGCCTAACCTGTTGGAATACACGGAGGCGATCGAATGGTACACGCACGAGCTCTTGTCCATCTCTCGGTTTTGGCCCTGGCAGTACTCGGAAGTTCCACCCTGGCGAATGCAGGAGTCCGCGCCGCATCCACCAGGCCCATCACCGGGCTGATCGTGGGAGGAGAAGACGCCACTCCCGGAGAGTTTCCGTTTCTCGTCTCCGTGCAGACGCGGACCGGAAGCCC
>JBIIXZ010000036.1:0-16541 GCA_044347055.1 Bdellovibrionia bacterium
GTCGCCACGCTCGTTCCATCAGATCCATTACCGGGTCGACCCCCCGGTGGATCTCGCTTACCTTCACCCGCTTCAGATGCTGCACCAGACTGCGGGACGAAGGCTTGTGAATCCCGCGCAGGCACTCGTGCTCTTCAGCGAGAAAACCTTCGCTGCCGAAATTCCCGAGCTTTTTCCAGACACGTGCGTGTCGTCTGAAAAGGCAGTGCTCGAGGATTTTGTGAACTCTCGAGGAATGGCAGTGCTCAAGCCGCTGCATCTGGCGCAAAGCAAGGGCGTGACCCGTGTGGAATCGAGCAATGCAGGACTGCTCCACCGAGAGCTCGCACTCGCCAGCGAAGGCTTCACCCGCCCGATCCTGCTGCAGGAATACTTGCCTGAAGTGGCCCAAAAAGGCGAAACCCGCCTCTGGTTCGTGGACGGCGAGCTGCTTGCCGCGGTCCAGAAGGTGCCTGCCCGCGGCGAATTCGTGATCGACATGGATCGTGGCGGCTCGCTCGCGAAGGCCACCCTCACCCGCGCGGACCGCGAGGGAGCCCGAAAGATCGGAAGCCTGCTGCGAAAACACCGGATCCGCCTGGCGGCAGTCGACTGGATTGCAGGAAAGATCACGGACTTCAACATCACGAGCCCGGGACTGATCGTGGCAATGGAGAAACTGCTCCAGCGCGACCTTGCCTCTCTCATCGTCCGCCGGCTCTCGGACTGATGGCGCGCTGCAGTTCCTTCAGTATTTGAAAATTTCGCGCATCGCCACCGAGTTCAGTGACTCGACGTCTGAAAGAAGATTCCGCGCTTGCCGGAGAGCGGCCTCCCGAGCATGGCGCTCGGCGGCGGGCAGTGGATCGGCCACTTCCTTGCGGTAGGTAGCCAGCTCGCCTCCGCGACGAAGCTCGCGGATCTTCTGGCGTGCGCCTTCGATCGAGTACTTCTCCGAATATAAGAAATGCTTGATCAGCAGCACCGTCTCGACGTCCTTGCGGCGATAGACCCGCTGACCGGTCGAGGATTTCTCAGGTTGGATTTCCGAAAACTCGGATTCCCAGTACCGCAGGACATGCGGCTTCACTTCGGCGATCTCTGCGACATCGCCGATTCGAAAGTAGAGGCGTTCAGGAATTTTAGTGGTGATCAGCTGGTCCACGCGCAGCGAGCCCTCAAGAGTAAGATCCGTTCAGGTCGCAGACGCGAGCCCAAGCGGAGATCACCCTTCGTCTTCGTCCTCGGCGGAAAGACGCTTGAGTGTCTCGGCATCGACCGTGCCGCCTTCCATGCTGGCATTCACTTCGGCGCGAAGCACCTGTGACGGACGGAAAGTCAGCACGCGGCGAGCGGAAATTTCAATGCTCTCGCCAGTCTGGGGATTGCGGCCGATTCGAGAGCGCTTTTCACGCACCACGAAGTTTCCGAAGCCGGAAATCTTGATCTTGGTTCCCTGCGCCAGGCTGCCTTTCAGCGTCTCAAAGACGAGTTCCACCAGGTCGGCGGCTTCCTTCTTGGAAAAGCCCACCTTTTCGTAGAGCGCTTCAACGATATCCGCTTTCGTCATTGCCACGGTTCGAGATCTCCTTGTTCAAGCACCGCTTTGGACTCAGTTCAGGGCCAAAAATCAGCCTCGAAGCTCCGCACCCGCTTCCTTGCGCCAGGCCTCCACGATTTTCTTGGAAACCTCTTCGGTTTCAGCCTCTTGGAGACTTCGGGTGTCATCTCCAAAGATAACCCTGACCGCGATGCTTGTCATCCCCTCGCCGACCTGGGGACCACGATAAACATCAAAAATTTTCGCTACTTTGGCCAATGGCTTGCCCGCCTTGAGGGCGATCGCCGTCAATTTTTCGGCACTCACTTCGTTTTTCACGACCAGAGCGAAGTCGCGCTCCATTCCCGGGAACTCCGGCCAGCTCGCGAACTTCCTCGCGTCCCCTGCTCCTCGAGCCATCTTCATGAGGGCGTCGAAATCCACCTCGGCAATGAAGAGCGGAGCCCGAAGCTTCCATGCCCGAGCAAACCGGGGATGAAGCATGCCGATCACTCCGGCAACCTGGTTGCCCGCAAGCACTTCTGCCGCCTGTCCGGGATGGACCAGGTGAGAGAGGGCGTTTCCACCGCGCGAAGACGAAAGCGGCTGGAGCCGCATTCCCCTCGCCCCCATGCTGTCCATGAGGCGCTCGAAGACGGCCTTGCCGTCATAGAAATCCACTTCGCCTTCTTCATTGCGAAGCGACTGCGCAAAGCGCGGACCGGACATCACGAAAGCCAGGCGCCACTTTTCTTGAACGCCCGTCTGATCCTCGCCCACGGCGGCAACTTCGCCGAGGGCATGGAACGTCGGGCGGATTTCGCAAATCCGGATCGGCTGCGACTCCGAACCGAATCGATGACGCGTGTTGTGGAGCACGTTCGCGAGAAGGCCCGGAAGCAACGAGGGAACCATCCACTCGTGCTCCTCGCTAAGAGGATTCATGACCTTCACCGTGGAGGCCAGACCCAGCTCCTTGAGCCAGCTCGTCGACGTGAAGGAAAAATTCACGGTCTCATGGAATCCGAGTCCGACCAGTCGGTCCTTCGCGGCATCGATCCAGGCGCGCGCATTGAAGCGCGAATCACCGGCCTGCGAAGTCGGCATGTCGGTCAGCATCGGCACCTCTGAAGGAATTCGCTCGAAGCCCACGCAGCGCGCGACTTCCTCGGCGAGATCTTCAGGAATCGACAGATCGAGGCGGAACGACGGAGGAAGAACGTTCCAACCGCCCGCGCGAGCTTCCAGCTCGCAGCCGAGCGAGCGCAGGACCTGCTCGACCTCGGTGGCCGAAACCGGCATGCCGAGGAACTCTGCACAGTAACCCGAGTCGATCGAAATCTTCTTCGGCTGGGGCAGAGGCTTCCGCGCCGTGCTCATTCCGACGATCTTTCCTCCTGCGGTCTGGAGAACCAGGTCCGCGAGCCGGCGCATCGCGAATTCAAGGCCCTGCGAATCCACTCCGCGTTCGAAACGGTGCGAGGCCTCCGTCTTCTTCTGATGGCGGCTCGACGCCTTTCGAACAGTGGTCGGATCAAACTGCGCCACCTCGAGATAGACCTGGGTCGTGGAGTCCGAGACCTCGGAATTTCCGCCGCCCATGACGCCAGCAAGAGCCACGGCTTTCGCATCATCCGCAATCACCAGCTCCGTTCCAAAGAGCGTGACGCTGGTGCCATCGAGAAGTGGAAGCGTCTCGCCGGCCCGTGCTTCGCGAATGACCAGCGATGCCCCGGAAAGCAAGGCGGCATCATAGGCATGCACCGGCTGGCCAAGCTCGAACATCACGAGGTTGGTCGCGTCGACCACGTTGTTGATTGAGCGGGCACCTACGGCTTCGAGACGCTGGATCATCCAGTCCGGAGACGGACCGATCTTCACGCCTTCGATCCGGCATCCGAAAAATTGCGAACCCAGCTCTCCCGCCTCGAGGCCGGTGCGTGGCCGGGCATCCAGATTCGAAGCATCCCACGAAATCCGAGGCTCCGGCCGACAGGGCTTCTTTCCAAGCGCAGCCGAAACTTCGCGCGCAATACCCCAGTGGGAGAGGCAGTCCGCACGGTTCGCGGTGATCTTGAGGGTCAGGATGTGGTCCGTGCGTCCGAGCACTTCCGCAATGGGTCGGCCCAGCGGAGTTTCCGGCGGAAGAATGAGAATTCCCTCGGATTCTTCTTTCAATCCGAGCTCGGATTCCGAGCAGAGCATCCCGTTCGAGACGACGCCGCGAATCTTTCCAGCAGCAATCTTGAGCCCATTCGGCAGATGAGCTCCCACTTGTGCGACAACCACGACATCGCCACTCTTGTGGTTCTGCGCTCCGCAAACGATCTCGAGGGGTTCGCCCGTTCCGAGCGTCACTTTGCAGAGGCTCAGGCGATCAGCCTGGGGGTGCTGTCCCTTTTCCAGGATCTTGCCCGTCACCACATGGGCCAGCCCGGCGTCCTGCGACTCAATTGCCTCGACCTCGAGTCCGCGGCGCGTGAGCAGCTCCGCCAGCCCCTTCGGTCCTCCGACCGAGCCGAGATCCACCATTTCCGAAAGCCAATTCCAGGAAATTCTCATGATGATTCCTCAAAAAAGCGGCGCACGATCAGGCGCGAAACTGGGACAGGAAGCGAAGATCGCCCTGGTACATCAGGCGAAGATCGCTGATTCGATGAAGCAGCATGGCGATGCGCTCCACCCCAAGACCAAAGGCAAAGCCCGTCAGCCCCGCATAGCCAGACTTCTTGTCAAAACCGGCCATCTCAAACAGGCGGGGATGAACCATTCCGGCGCCGAGAATTTCGAGCCAGCCCGAACCTCGGCACACGCGGCAGCCGTCGTCGCCTCGACCCGAGCAGTTGAAGCAGCTGACATCCACCTCGGCACCGGGCTCCACGAATGGAAAATAACTGGGGCGCAGGCGGATCTTGGAATCCGATCCAAAAATCTCGCGCGCAAAAAATTCGAGCACGCCCTTGAGGTGGCTCATCTTCACTCCGTGATCGACCCACAGGCCCTCGATCTGGTGGAACATCGGCGAGTGAGTGGCATCATCGTCACAGCGATACACGGCACCCGGGCTGAGGATTCGGACCGGCCATTGTCCCTTCTCGCGCATCGCACGCATCTGCACGGGTGAAGTGTGTGTGCGCAGGACCACGCCAGGTCCGGCAAAAAACGTGTCCTGCATGTCGCGGGCAGGGTGATCCTTGGGAATGTTCACCGCTTCAAAAGTGAGGAACTCCGTCTCGATTTCCGGTCCCGTCGTCACATCAAATCCAAGGCGCGAAAACACCTGGATGATCTTGCGAGTGGTCTGGGTAATCGGATGCAATGCTCCTGAGTGCGAAAGCCGCGATGGAAGAGAGATGTCGATG
Organism: Bdellovibrionia bacterium; assembly: GCA_044347055.1. Lineage (GTDB taxonomy): Bacteria > Bdellovibrionota > UBA1018 > UBA1018 > UBA1018 > CAIOHW01. Next base: position 4,882 of record JBIIXZ010000036.1, read on the forward strand.
CGTTCACTCTCGAGCTGGGCGGCAAGCCGCTTTTCTTCAAGCGCCGACTTGCGCGTTTCGAGCGCCTCTTCGAGCTTGCGTTTCCAGTCGTTGGCGGCCGCGCCGATCGCCGGCCGGTCGGTCGCTGGAATCGCGCCGAGACCTTTCATCACCTCGCTGAAGGACCCCTTTTTACCCAGGACCGAGACTCGAAACTCCTCGAGTGCCTCCAAGGTGGCGGCCTGGGCCAGATCGGCCAGCGCCTTCTCAGCAATCGACTTCAGCTGTTCAATCATTCCGGCTACTGCGGATGCACTCATCGGGGATGCTCCAAAAGCAAAAAACGCTTGGTGATCAGGGACTTCCCCGTTTTACCGGGAAAGCCTCCTGAGCCAAGCGTTTTTTTGAATTCGGTCCTGTTTTCGACGAGGCCTCAGCCACGTCTCCGCAGGGTGTCCGCAAACCTTAGTTTGCGGGAGCCAGCGAACGAACTGCGTCGACGATCGCTCCGAAACCCTTCGGATCGACAATGGCGATATCCGAGAGAACCTTGCGGTCGAGCTTGACCTGAGCCTTGGTCAGGGCATTGACCAGGCGGCTGTAGCTGATGTTGCAGTCGTTGGCAGCTGCGGACAAGCGAGCGATCCACAGAGTGCGGAAGTCACGCTTCTTGGCGCGACGGTCGCGATAGGCGTAAACGCCAGCACGATCAACCATTTCAGCCGTGCGGCGGAACTTGTTATTACCGCCCAGGACAAAGCCTTCGGCCCTGTCGAGTACCTTCTTGTGACGACGACGCTTTTTAAAACCACGTTTTGCGCGAGGCATGGACTACTCCTTCAACAACTCAAATTAACGGGAACCGTACGGCAGGCACTTTTCGATGTGCTTGATGTCACCTTCGAAAAGAATGCCCGAGGAACGAAGCTTCAGCTTGCGGGCAGCAGTCTTGTTGCCCAGTCCGTGGCGCTTGTTCACGCGCTTGAACTTCACTTTGCCAGTGGCAGTGAAAGAAAAACGCTTTGCGGCAGCCTTTTTAGTCTTCAGTTTCATGGCGGTAAAAACCTTTCCTGTAAACGGAAGCCGGAACGTAGTCCAAGCCCCCGCTGTCCGTCAACCGATATTACTCGGCTTTTTTGGTGTCCGTGTCTGTGTCGGAGACAGGTGCCGGAGCGGCAGCAGCTTCCTTGTTGGGAACCGGGCCGGAGACCTTATTCGGAGTCGGGCCGGAAACCACCGGCTTCGAGCCCCCCTTTTTGGCCTGTCCAGGGGCAAGCACCATGATCAGCTTTTTGCCTTCGAGCTTGGCCGGGCTTTCGACGACGGCAATGTCCTGAACCATCTCTGCCAGCTGGCGCATCATCTTGTAGCCATGCTCAACGTAGGTGATTTCACGACCACGGAACATGATCGTAATCTTTGCCTTGTCACCTTCCTCAAGGAAGGTGCGGATGTTCTTGAACTTGTAATTGCGATCGTGCTCGTCCGTCTGCGGGCGAAGCTGAACTTCCTTCACCTTGATGACGGTCTGCTTCTTTCTCGCCTCGTGTTCCTTCTTCTTCTTCTCGTACTTGAACTTGCCGTAGTCGCAGATCTTGCAAACCGGCGGCTGGGCGTTCGGCGAAATTTCCATCAGATCGAGGCCGCGCTCGCGAGCCATGCGAAGGGCATCGAAGGTCGGGACAACGCCCACCTGTTCGCCATTTTCGTCGATCAAACGGACCTGAGGAACGCGGATGCGTTCGTTAATGCGATGCTCGTCCTTGCTGGGAGGAGGATAAGCGCCCCGCGGAAAGCGTGGACGGGGAAACGAAGGGCCACTGGGGCCACCAGGGCCGCTGGGACCCGAACCTGAACCTGAACTCGAGGGAGGGATAATTGCCATTCTTTGGGTACTCTCTGTCGGAAAAACCGACCTCCTTGCTCTGCCGGGGATACAAGACCCCGAAATTCCTGTCAATCTTACTGGCTCACGGATCCCGCAGTGGCTGCGGACTTGCGACTCGAGGCCTTCTTCGCGCTGGTCTTCTTTTTGGCCACCTTCGCGGACTTGCGACCCTTCTTGGTCTTTTTTCCACCAGAAGCGCCACGGACCCCGGCAAGAACCTTCTCGAGCTCCTTGCGCTGTGAGGCCAGGTACTTTTTCCAACGGCTGACTTCGCCTGGAATCTGCTTCTGAAGGCGCTCGAGCTCGCGGCGCTCACGCTCCACAAAGGTCTTTACCTTGGCGAGGTCGCTGTTGATGAGCTTCTGCACTTCCTTGCCCTGGCGCTCGAGATACTGGCGGGCATCTTCCATCCAGCCGCCATCCTGAATCAGGCTCTTCAGCTGTGCCTGAGTCGTGCGAACCCTGCTCACCCATTTCTTCATGTCGACCCTTTTGCCGTTCTTTTCCATGCGATCTCCCGTTGGGCTACCAGCGCTTGGCGATCGGCATCCGACGTCCCAGACCAAAGGCCTTCCCGCTGATCTTCAGGACCGGAGCTGCCTGCCGGCGCTTGAACTCCTGGTTCTCCACCATCCTCAGGATGTCACGAACCCAACCGGGTTTCACGCGGGAATCGAGGTCTTTTTCGAGCCTTTCGATCGACTCGCCGCCTTCGAGATACCGCATCAGGAGCTCGTCGAGATCGGCGTAGGGCGGCAACGTATCCTGATCCTTCTGGTCAGGGCGGAGCTCCGCAGAGGGAGCCTTCGTCATCGAAGACTCCGGAATCGGCGCAGGACGTCCCTGTTTTGCGAACGTGTCATTGATGTGTCGCGACAGCTCGTACACCCGGGTCTTGTACAGGTCGCCGATCGGGGCCAGCGCACCGCACATGTCGCCATAAAGCGTGCAATAGCCCGTGGCGATCTCCGACTTGTTTCCGGTGGTCAGCACGAGCGCCCGATAGTGATTCGAAAGGGTCATCAAAATGACTCCTCGAAGGCGCGACTGCAGGTTTTCCTGGGCCAGCGGCGCAAGCTCGCCCCCCACTGCGGAAGACAGCTCGCGTGAGACGGTCGAGTACTGGAACTTGATCGGCTGGACCTGGAAACGGATTTCGAGATTCCTGGCCAGCGCCTCGGCATCGGCGAGGCTGCCAGACGAGGAATACTGGCTCGGCATGGCCACGCCGAGAACGCGCTCCGCCCCGAGGGCCTCCACGGCCAATACGGCAATCAAGGCCGAATCAATTCCACCCGAGAGCCCCAGAACCGCCGAACGAAAACCGGTTCTCTGAAAATAGTCGCGGATGCCGCGAACCAGAGCCTGGTGCAGGACCTCGATTTCAGGAACGGATTGAGGGAGGTTGGAAGCAGCCTTTGCCTCCCCTGCCGAAACGACCTCGAACCCTTCCGAGAAGATCGGCAGGCGCGCAACAAGCCTTCCTGAAGCGTCCGACACGAACGATGATCCATCGAACAGGATCTCATCATTGGCTCCGACCTGATTGACATAGGCCAGAGGAACACCGAGTGACTTGGCAATTCCGCAGTGGATCCTCTCACGGCGTTCGCGCTTGTTGAATCCGTAAGGACTCGCCGAAATCGAGACCATCAGGTCGACTCCCTGGCGGCGGAATTCGTCGACCGGATTCACGGCATAGAGGAGCTTACCATCACCAAAGCGCGCCGAGTCCTCGGCCCAAAGGTCCTCGCAGATGGCGATGCCGATCCGAGCCCCGCTCGGATGCTTCCAGACCTGGATCTGGGATGCCGGTTCGAAATATCGGGCTTCGTCAAAGATGTCGTAGGTAGGAAGAAGCGTCTTCGCCTGGCGAAAGACTTCCTTGCCGTCCTGAAGGACATGGACGGCGTTCTGGCCCGGACGGCCGACCTTCTCCGGGCTGCGAATGATGGAGCCCACCAGGAGTGCACAGGAGCGGCCTGCCGTCAGCTTCATCAGCTCCACGACTGCGGCAGCGCAACGATCATAGATCTCGGGGCGCTCCACAAGATCGTGGGGCGGATACCCGCAGACGCCCAGTTCGGGAGTCAGCAGGAGATCCGCCCCTTGATCGATGGCCTTTTCGTAAGCTTCGCGAATCTGCCTCACATTGCCGGCGAAATCGCCGACAACCGGGCTGATCTGTGCAATCGCGATCCTCACGTTTGTCAGAAATTACCAGCGCTTCTGGATTTCAGCGCGATCGAAGAAGTACGCGATCTCGCGCTCGGCCGAAGCCGTGCTGTCGGAACCGTGGACGGCATTCGCTTCGATGCTGTCGGCAAAGTCCTTGCGGAGGGTGCCTTCAGCGGCCTTTGCCGGATCGGTGGCGCCCATGATCTCGCGGTTCAGGAGAACGGCGTTTTCGCCTTCGAGAACCATGAGCATGACCGGACCGCTGGTCATGAAGTGCACGAGGCTCTGGAAGAACGGGCGATCCTTGTGCTCGATGTAGAAGCCTTCGGCCTTCTCACGGGAGAGGCGGGTGAACTTGGCGGCTGCGATGCGCAGGCCCTTCTTTTCGAAGCGGGTGATGATTTCGCCCATCACGTTCTTGGTGACGGCGTTCGGCTTGATGATCGAGAAAGTCTTTTCCATGGCCATGAGGAGCTCCTTAAAAAACCAGTAGTTGGATTGGCCCCATCCCTAGCCCAAAACGACTCGGGACGCGAGGCTAATTCGGCCGGCCCCGAAGGGCCGGCCGTGACACAGTGTGATCTCAGGCACCCATGGCCTTTTTCAGGCTGGTGCCCAGGTCTGCCGGGCTGCGTGCGATGGTGACGCCTGCTGCCTCAAGAGCCTTGAACTTTTCTTCGGCTGTTCCCTTGCCGCCGGAGATGATCGCGCCGGCATGTCCCATTCGCTTGCCCGCAGGAGCAGTCGCACCGCCGATGAAGCCGGCAACCGGCTTCTTGAACTCACGCTTGATGTACTCGGCAGCCTCTTCTTCGGCCGTTCCACCGATTTCGCCGATCATGATCACGCCGTGCGTGTTCGGATCCGCATTGAACGCTTCGAGGACGTCGATGAAGTTCGTGCCGTTGATCGGGTCGCCGCCGATGCCCACGCAGGTGCTCTGGCCGATGCCGAGCTGAGTGAGCTGGTGGACGGCTTCATAGGTCAGCGTGCCCGAACGGGACACGACGCCGATGTTGCCCGACTTGTGAATGTGGCCCGGCATGATCCCGATCTTGCACTCTCCCGGGGTGATGATTCCCGGGCAGTTCGGACCGATCAGGCGCGACTTCGTGGACTGGAGGTAGCGCTTGGCCGCGAGCATGTCGCGGACCGGAATACCTTCGGTGATGCAGACGATGAGCGGAATTCCCGCATCAGCAGCTTCACAGATCGCGTCGGCAGCGCCTGCCGGCGGAACAAAAATCATGGTGGCGTTGGCGCCCGTCTTCGCAACGGCCTCATCGACCGTATCAAAAACCGGAAAACCTTCGTGAACCTGGCCACCGCGGCCCGGAGTCACGCCGCCCACGACCTGGGTGCCGTAGTCTCGGCAGCCCTTGGCGTGGAACGCGCCCTGCGATCCCGTGATTCCCTGAACGAGGAGCTTCGTGTTCTTATTGACCCAAATGGACATGATTAGGCTCCCTTTGCAGCAGCGACAACTTTTTTGGCTGCGTCAGTCAGACCGTCTGCGGGGGTGATCTTCAAGCCGCTCTCGGAGAGCAGCTTCTTGCCCGCTTCAACATTGGTTCCTTCGAGGCGCACGACCAGCGGCACCTGGAGCGACAGCTCACGAGCTGCGGCGATCACGCCCTCGGCAATGACGTCGCACTTCATGATTCCGCCGAAGATGTTGACGAGAATCGCCTTCACCTTGGGGTCCTTGAGGATGATCTTGAACGCGTGGGCGACCTTCTCCTTGGTGGCGCCGCCGCCGACGTCCAGGAAGTTGGCCGGCTCGCCGCCGTGGAGCTTGATGATGTCCATCGTTGCCATCGCAAGCCCTGCGCCGTTCACGAGGCAGCCGATGTTGCCGTCGAGAGCGATGTAGGCGAGCTCGTACTTCGAGGCCTCCACGTCCTGCGCGTTCTCTTCGAGCAGGTCGCGCATCGCGACCGTCTCCGGATGACGATAGAGCGCATTGTCGTCAAAGTTGATCTTGGCGTCGAGTGCCGCAAGGTGTCCCTGAGCCGTCAGGATCAGGGGATTGATTTCGACCTGCGAGCAGACTTCTTCCATGTACGCGCGGTAGATGCCCTTGAAGAAGCCGATGGCTTCCTTCGTCTGCTCGGCGGTGAGGCCGAGAGCCTTGGACAGCTTGCGACCATGGAAAGGCTGATAGCCGGTCGTCGGGTCGATCGCGACCTTGACGATCTTTTCCGGATGAGCTGCAGCCACTTCCTCGATTTCCATTCCGCCTTCGGTGGAGGCCATCATGATGACCTGGGAAATCGCGCGATCGGTGACCACGCCGAGGTAGAACTCCTTGGCGATCTGCGAGCCTTCTTCGATCCAGATCTTGTGGACCTTCTTGCCCTGGGCGCCGGTCTGCGGAGTCACCAGCACCTTGCCCATGATGTCCGAAGCGGCAGCCTTGACGTCGGCGATGGTCTTGCAGACCTTCACGCCGCCGGCCTTTCCGCGACCGCCGGCGTGGATCTGGGCCTTCACGACCCAAACCGCGTTGCCGCGCTCCTGCGCGAGGTTCTGAGCAGCCTTTTCAGCTGCCGCCGCGACGTCGCCGCCCTCCTCGACCAATCGGCCTTCGGGGACACGGACGCCGTACTTCTTCAGGATCGATTTCGCCTGATATTCATGAATGTTCATAGGTGGCTGAGGTTTTAACCCAAGAGCGCTCGCGGTCAACTTCATTCTGCTGTAGTTACGAGCACCATGGCCGTCCTGATCAGCGCACACGAGTTGAAAAAATCCTTCGGAGCCCGCCCCCTTTTTGACGGCCTCACCTTCTCGATCGAGAGCGAAGAGCGCATCGGTCTGATTGGTCCGAACGGAACCGGCAAGAGCACGCTGCTGCGGCTTCTGGCATCGAAGGACACTGCCGACTCTGGACAACTTTCCTTCCAGAAGGGACTTCGCGTCGGATTTCTCGAGCAGGTTCCCCAGTTCAATCCGGGAGCAACGATCCATGCAGCCATTCGCGCTCAGGGAGCACCGGACTGGGACCGCGACCAGCGCATCGGCGAATGGATTTCAAGACTGGAACTGGACCGATTCGATCCGGAAACGACGCGGGTAGAGACGCTGTCAGGCGGCTGGAGGAAGCGCGTGGCCCTGGCTCGCGAGCTCGTCGACAATCCTGACCTCCTCTTGCTGGATGAGCCGACCAACCATCTCGACGTCGAAAGCATTCTCTGGCTGGAAACCTTCCTCTCTCGCGCACGAGTCGCGACACTGACGATCACGCACGATCGTGCATTCCTGATGAAAGTTGCCAACAGAATCATTGAACTCGATCCGCGCCATCCAGGCGGACTCCTGAGCGTGAAGGGAGATTACACGAGCTTTCTTGAAAAACGCGAGCAGCTGATCGCTTCGCAGGAGAAACGCGAGATCATCCTGAAGAACACGCTCCGCCGCGAAGTCGAGTGGCTCCGGCGTGGAGCCAAGGCTCGCACCACGAAGCAGCAGGCTCGAATCCAGCGCGCTGAAGAGCTTCAGGACACGGTCTCTGACCTCACCACAAGAAACCAGGTCCGGACCGCCCGCCTCGACTTCGGAAGCGCCGGACGCACGCCCAAGAAGCTCATCGAAGCCAAGGGCATCAGCAAGAGCTACGGCAGTCGCGCGATTTTCTCGAAGCTGAGCCTCCTCATCGGCCCTGGCACTCGCCTGGGTCTTCTGGGTGCCAATGGCTGTGGAAAGTCGACGCTGATTCGCGTCCTGCTGGGTCAGGAAACTTCGGACACGGGTGACGTTTTTCGCTCGGACCTGCTTCAGGCGGCATCGTTCGACCAAAACCGTGAATCGCTCGATCCGACCATCACGGTCACGAAGACGGTCTGCCCCTCGGGTGACTTCGTCGATTACCGCGGGCAAAGACTGCACGTTCGCAGCTACCTCGATCGATTCCTGTTCACGCAGACCCAGATGGACATGACCGTCGGCAAGCTTTCGGGAGGCGAGCAGGCACGACTGCTGATCGCAAAGCTCATGCTTCGTCCCTCGAACATCCTGATTCTCGACGAGCCGACCAATGATCTCGACATGGCGACTCTCGCGGTGCTCGAAGAGTGCCTTTCGGAATTCGATGGCGCCGTGATCCTGGTGTCGCACGATCGGTTCTTTCTGGGACAGGTCTGCAACCAGATCCTCGCCTTTCCAGTCCAGCGCACCGAGCTGGTGTCTTTTGCCGATCTCGATCAGTGGGAAGACTGGCATTCGGAGCAGCTGAAGGGGCGACAGTCGTCGAGCAAGGGAGTCGCTGCTCCTTCCGTGCCGGGAGCACCCACTCCTGGAACAGGTGCCGCCCTGGAATCAGCGCAAAAGAAAAAGAAGCTCAGCTACAAAGACCAGCGCGACCTCGACACCATCGAGGAGCGCATTGCAAAAGCAGAGGCCAGGCTTGCCCTCGCGACGTCGGAGAGTGCTCGTCCGGAGAACATGAGCAACTCCGTGGTGCTGGCTCGCCTCTCCCAGGAAATGGCCGAGGCACAGGCCGAGGTGGACCGCCTCTACGCACGCTGGCAGGAGCTGCTGGAGCTTGCGTAAGAGCCCCGGAGTTTAAATCCAAATTACCGAATTTAAAGGGTTTTATTTTTGACATAGCTTCCGAAAACCCTAGCCAACCCACTTTTCGCCTGATATAACGCGACGCATTAATTTAAGAACCATTGGGAGGTTCGTTTTGATGCTCTCGATCTTCAGAAAGCCCACCTTGGGATACCCGATCCTCCTCGCCCCGTTGTTTTTCAGCTGGAGCCTGGCGCAAGGCTCGCCCGCCCCCGAATGGAGTTTCGAAGACGCGACTCGCTTCATTCTTGAAGCTCCCCCAAGACTCGCTCTTCCTATTCACGTCTCTCGTGCGGATTGGGACAAGACCTTCAAGACCCCGGAGCTCACTCCGCAGAAGCTTCCGGAAATCCACACTCTGGTCATTCACAACACCGAGACCGCCGGTCGGGATGATGAAGCGGTTCGCGGAGTCCTGACGGCGCACAAGAATCGCAAGTGGTCCGATATCGGCTATCACTTCTTGATCGCGCAGGACTCCACCGACAAGACCTGGAAAGTCTATCAAGGCCGGCCCATCGAGTACTTCGGGGCCCATGCAGGCGCCGCCTACAACGAAAACACCATCGGCATCGCCATGGTCGGAGCCTACGCCTGGAAAACTCCGTCGAAGATCAAGGAAGTTCGCGGATTCTTCACCCCTGCCCGACTCCAGACCGAAAGTGGACAGAAGCGCTACCAGGAGCTGATCTCCGTCTACGCCGAACCTTCCGCGCCTGAGTCCGAACGGCAGATTTCACGTGAAGCTGCAGATGTGCTGGTCCGCCTGGTGGACCAGCTGGTTCGCGATCCGCGACTGACAGGCCTCAAGCGGATTCGCTCTCATGGAGCGCTGGCACTAAAGGAACTCCAGCCCTCGCTCACCGATACCGAAGCCAGGGGCTACGGCATCAACCCGTTCCATACCGACTGCGCAGGACACGGCATGATCCACATCGTCAAGGCACTTCAGGCTCGCTACCAGCCGATGCTGGCGGACAGAAAGCTTCTGGCCCTGCCAAACGTACCGATGACTTCCACGTCGGTGACCGCCTCTGCCGTCGTTGCCGCATCTTCTGCCATTCCATCCACCGGCAATGCCGAGCCGACGACTCCACCCGTTCGCGTCAGCCATGTCGATCCGCAAACAGTCCAGCCTTCACGGCCCCTGCCGACAGCCCAGCGCGCCTGGATCGCGGATCAGGCAAGCCAATCGGCCTGCACCGCAGCCTCCTGGTCGCAGCGGGGAAAAGCCCCGGTCGGCTATGTACCAGGGATGGCGTTGACCTACGCACGAAGCCTCTGTCGACTCAAAGGCCAGGCGCCTCTTCAGGGTGCCGCCCTGGTAATGGGCAGAGCCAAGGGCAAGGACCCCTTGGTCGATGCGTTTTCGTGGTACGAAAACGAGTTCGCCTCCAAGAAGCTCGAAATTGCGACAGCCGGACCAGCCGCCCTGAAGTCCACCTACACGCTGCTGATTGGCCTCGGCATCCGGGAAAGCACAGGCCGACACTGCAAGGGCTATCACGTGGACGCTCCTGGCAAGACAGCGGATACAGCCTCGGCCGGCCTTTTCCAGACGAGCCACAATTCGCTCTACTTCACTTCCAAGAAAAATGGCTTTTCGGAGCATCACCTTCAGAACCTCTATGACGAGTACCGCGCTCATCCGGAACGATGTTTTCTGGAGGTCTTCCAACAAGGAGTGAGCTGCACCAAAGAGGGTCCGTTCGGCGCCGGCGCCGGCGCCGAGTTCCAGCAGTTCACGAAGGACTGCCCCGCATTTGCGGCCGAATCGGCTGCAATCATGCTCCGCGTGGCGCGACGGCACTACGGTCCGATCGGGCGGCGCGAAGCTGAACTGAACGCAGCTTGCACCGACCTGTTGGATTTGATCGAGAAACAGATCGAAGCCGATCCGGAGACTGCCTGCGCCGAACTGAAGTAGCTCCAATCGCAAGAAAAAAGCCCCGCCGGGATCGCTCCGGGCGGGGCTTCTATTTCTACTGAGTTCCTGAATTACTTCAGCATGTCGGCAACGGCTGCGCGCTCTTCTTCGAGCTCCTTCAGCGTGGCGTCCATCTTCTCGCGCGAGAAACCGTCGATCTCGAGGCCCTTCACGATCTGGTACTTGCCGTTTTCGGTCGTGCACGGAAAGCCATACATGACTCCAGCAGGAATGCCGTAGGAACCATCCGAAGGAACGCCCATGGTCACCCACTCGCCCTTGGAGCCGAGCCACCAGTCGCGCATGTGATCGATCGCCGCGTTGGCTGCCGAAGCTGCGGACGAAACGCCGCGGGCTTCGATGATCGCAGCGCCGCGCTTGCCGACCTTCGGAATGAACGTTTCCCTGTTCCAGGTGTCATCGACCATCGGCTTCACGGCCTGGCCGTCCGCGGTGGCGAAACGGAAATCCGGGTACATCGTCGGACTATGATTGCCCCAAACGGTGAGCTTCTTGAACGAGGCCACGACCTTGCCGGTCTTGGCCGCGAGCTGCGAGAGCGCGCGGTTGTGATCGAGGCGCAGCATCGCCGTGAAGTTTTCCGGCTTCACGCGACCGAACTTCTCGGCGGTCTTCATCGCAATATAAGCATTCGTGTTGGCAGGATTGCCGACGACGAGGACCTTGCAGTCCGGGTGGGCGTGCTTGCCGATCGCTTCGCCCTGGACCGTGAAGATCTTGCCGTTCTCGGTCAGCAGGTCCTTGCGCTCCATTCCGGCAGAACGCGGACGTGCGCCGACGAGGAGCGCCACGTGCACGTCCTTGAAAGCGACGTTCGGGTCTTCGGTGCCGACCATTCCCGCGAGCAGCGGGAATGCGCAGTCGTCGAGCTCCATCATCACGCCGCCGAGAGCCTTCTGGGCCTGGGGAAGCTCGAGGAGATGGAGAATGACCGGCTGGTCCTTGCCGAACATTTCACCGCTCGCGATGCGGAAGAGCAGGCTGTAACCAATCTGGCCGGCTGCGCCGGTGACTGCAACTTTGATAGGGGCTTTTGCCATGGGAGTCTCTCCGTTAGGTAAAAACTACTGTTACATGTGAGCGATGACGGCCTGG
>JBIIXZ010000037.1:0-16539 GCA_044347055.1 Bdellovibrionia bacterium
AGTTTCGAGCGCTTCGACGTCGGAGTCTTCTGATTCAGCAGTTTCGAGCGCTTCGACGTCGGAGTCTTCTGATTCGGCGGTCTCGGCGAAAACGGCAGGATCAAATTCCTGGTTCTGCGCGTCGGCTACCGAGAGGGTCTGGATGCCGTACGGATCCATCACAAAGGTGACCGGAGCACCGCTGCCGATCGTGGAGGGGGCGACCACCTCATCGATTTCTTCGACCGCCTCGAGAGCCTCTTCTGCGTCCTCTTCTGCAAGTTCCGCGGCCGAAGCTTCTGCATCCGGCAGCCAGTCTTGTGCTGCAGTTTCGAGGTTCCGGCTTTCATCGATCGTCTCGATCGCTTCGGAAGCGTCGATTGCTTCTGGTGCGATCACGTCATTTTCCTGAGAATCAGTGGGCTTGTTGCTCATCGCAGCGGGCCTTTCTTCGATTTCTTCAAGATTCAGGTGAAGTGAGTCCAGCGTCGGCTGAATCTCCGGCTCGGGCTCCGTCGCGCTGGGCGTTTCCAGCGGCGAGACGTGCCAGCTCGTCATCTGCAGCGTTTCCGCTTCCGGGTCCGTTGCGGCCATCGTCAAATCCGGTGAAGGACTCGAGATCAAAACCGGCTCCAGCTCCATCACCTCCGGCAGCTGCGCTTCCAGCTCCGGATTCGACTCTGGAGGCGTGGGCTGAGCTTCCGGAGTGTCCAAAATCGGCTCCACCGGCTTCAGCTCCACCGAGGGCTCCGGCAGCGAGATCGTCGGTGCGGGTTCCAGCATCTCCACGGAGATCTGCACTTGCTCCGGCTGCGTCTCCTGACTCTGCAGCTGCGCGGTCAGCTGGCTCTGCGTTTCCAGCAGCGGCTGCGGCGTCGGCAAGTCCGAGCTCGACTTGGACGGCTTGAGTGATGGAATCAAAGCCGGAAGCCATTCGCTCATCGAAGTTTTCAAGGCTTTCAAGAAGTTCGAGATAAATCGGAGCATAGGTCTCGTTCTGGTGAAGGCGGAGTTTTTTGAGGCGGCCCAGTTCAAGCGACGCGAGGAAGGTCACGACCACTTCGTTTTTCTCCGGAGACTCCGCCATCAGGCGAGCGAGCTCCGTGAGTTTTCCGATCGGCAGTCGCGACTTGAAATCGCGGATCTTGTCGGTGAGCGAGACGGTCTCTTTCTTGAGAATCGTCGAGCGCTTTCGAGCCCGTACCAGCGTGTCCTGGTAACACAGGGCCAGCTGCGTGATGTCCATCTCACGCCAGACTTTTTCGACCGGAGGCTTGCGATTCGGACGAGTGAAGACGTCCTCGCCCAGCTTCGGCAGTTCGGCCAGGTCCTCGCCGGCGCGACGGAAGCGCTCGAGCATCTGAAGCTGGCGGATGAGCTCTTCCTGCGACAGGGGGGCATCCTCGTCGCCGGCGTTGGCGGCGTTCGGGTCCTTTTCCTGGGGCAGCAGCGCCTTGCTCTTCCAGTGGAGCAGGGTGGCGGCCATGACCAGGAAGTCGGAGGCGATATCGAAGTTGAGCTCCTGCATCAGGAGCACGTAGGCCAGGTACTGGTCGGTGATCTTGCCGATGGAAACCGTAGAGATATCCAGCTCATGCGACTGAATCAGGTACAGGAGCAGGTCGAGCGGACCTTCGAAGCTCTCCAGGCGGATCGTGATGGGTAGGCGGTGTGACGCAACAGCCATGGTCCGAGCATCATTCACGACTCAATCCCGGAAGGCAAGCGGTCCAGTCGGATTTTTGACGGCCAAGGTCGGGCCCACCTTTTGGTTCAGATACGCGTCATAAGGTCAGGTCCGAGCTAGGGGGTGCCGATACGGAAGTGATGGGGTTTTTTCCGTGAGCCGAGCATTTTTGCGCCTGCAGAAGTCCATGGCCTGGGGGCTGGTTTTCCAGCTCGCCCTGGGTTCATGGCCGCATCAGGGTGCGCGAGCGGAGGAGGGCGCGAAAGCTCCTCCGGCGCGCTCCTGCGATGTCGCGGCTGATGTCTCGCGGCTGCCCGAGGTTCTGGCTTCGGTGAGGGACGCAGGAGGTACTCCCGGCGGATGCGCTCAAGAAGCGGAGATTTCGGGGCCGCTCTCCGCACGGCTTGGGTGTCCTCATCGTCTGATCGAGCAGATCGCGCGTGACGGCAAGGCGGGGTTCCTGAAGGAGTCTCCGAGCGAGGCCTGTCGCGTGGCCATCACGCGAGCGCTCCAGTCCTCGCCCGCGGAGATCGAGTCGCGCCTCGCGCGCCATCCGGTCACGTCTCTTTCTGGATCACCGGATCTGCTTCAGAAGTCCTGCCCGAATATGGCCGGGGAAGCTCAGAAGTTTCTCGCTGCCGAGTACTACCTCGACATGACTCGCCTGAAGCAGGCGGAGATCTCCTCGTACGAGATGCTCGCGTCGCTGGATTCGGTTCTGGGCCGGCAGCCGCTGCAGGACCTGCGATGCGGCGATTCGCGATTGCCGGAGCTCGACGCCACGTGCGTGAGGCTTCAATCCTGTCCCGCAGCCGGGGGACTGAAGGAGCAGGCCGAGGAGCTCGCGCAGGTCTGGCCGATCATCGAGAAGCTCGAAGGCGAGATTCAATCGGCTCGGGCGTCGATCTCCGCGAGAGCGATGAGCTCGGCCATGAGCTACGGGTACATGCCGCCATCGAGTGCCGCGCAACTGGATTCGAACAGCGCGACTCTTCGAGAAAAATCCGCGCAGCTCGACGCGCTCCAGTCGATGTATCCCGCGCTTCAGGGCAAGGAGTTCCGGAAGCGATTCGACGCGAAGAAGAAGAACTTCGAGGAGGCGCTGCAGGCGCAGCTGGAGGCCACGCGTGCGAGGCTCGCTCAGCAACAGTCCTCCTACCGACGCGCCACCGAATGCCTGAATTCGCCGCTAGGCTGCGGGCTTTGCGACGACTACGAAAAGACGCTGGCGGGGTCTCCCGAGCTGGATTCCTCGCAGTTCAGGGCAGGAGCTCAGGCATCGAAGGACGAAATCGGTGTCCAGGCTTACCTGGCCGCTGCCGATTGCCGCCAGAAGCTGCGAGGCTTTCGGAGCGAAGCGGGTACCGTCGTCGGAGACTTCGCGATCGGAGCGGGCCTGACGATTGCGACCGCGGGGCTCGGCACCATCGCTGCGGGCGCAAAAGCCACCACCTCGGTCGCGCAGGGCGCGCGCGCGGCGACTGTCGCAGGACGCGTGGGAGAGGTTCTCGCGAAACCCCTGATCGAAGTCAGCGTGTCGGCGCGCTCGGCTGCCTTGGCCAGGAACGCAATCCTCGGCCTGGATCTCTTTTGGGCGGGAGAGGGCGTCCAGAAGGCGCTCTCGGAGTGCGACGCGCTTTTGAGCCAGCTGGAGCCTACGGGCGCCACCGGCAAGCAGGCCGGGGCACCGGAAAAGTCCTCGGCCTCGTCGTTGAGGCAGTCGTCGTTGGCGCAGTCTTCGTCGTGTCCGGGCGGCGGGAATTCGCCCGAGGTCCAGCTCATGGCCGATTACCGCGCGTGCGCGCTTTCGGCTTTCCTGAACGTCACGCCCAACCTGCTTCCGTTCGCGCCGAAATTCGTTGCGGCGTATCGGGCAGGAAAACGCTCGCTCACAGGCGTTTTGCCGCAGGGCTCGGACGCAGTCCTGCGAGCGAAGGCTGCCGCTCGCCTGGAGCGTGAAACCGGAAAGAGAACGACCCGGGCTCTACTGGCAGAAGAGCTCGCGGGTGTCGCAGGCGGTACTCGTCCGGAATGGATCCATGAGAACGTCAAGCCCGCGTTCGAGCGTGCTGCAGCTCAGAGGAAGGCGTGGACGGAATTCGAGGCCAACGGACTCCGGCGCGGCGAAAGAGTCCACTGGGTCCAGCAGCGGGAGATCAAGGAGCTGAATGAGAAGCTCTGGAACATGGGCGGCACCGAGCGCTACCTGGCCACGGTGGATGAGGAAGTTGCAGCCGTTCTCGCAGCGAACCCGAAGCTCGGGCGGCTGATCCACCAGAACTACAAAGACCGCGTGATTGTCTCGAAGTTGTCTCCGGAGGAGCTGGAGGCCCGGGTGCTTGCTCCTTCGCGTGAACGTGCCGCTGAAAAAATGGCCGGGGCGTTTTCGACGCGATCGGATCCTGCGAAACGCGCTGAAATCCGAAATGCCTGGCGCGAGTGGATCCGTCAGAGCACCGACGTGGGCACGGGCCAGTCGCTGATGGAGGCTCACCTGGCGAAGAACCCTCAGATCCGGGCCATCCAACAGCAAAAGGGCGTGAGCACTCTCGAGGCCTATTCGGAGTGGCAGCGCGGAGCCAGCAGGCTTCGCACCCGAGTGGATGAGGGCTTGTCTGAAGCCGGAATCACGGTTCGCGAAGCCTTCCTGATGCTGAAGCGAGTGGACGGAAGCACCGCGGGCATGGCGCGAATGCTGGAGAATCGAGGCATGTCCGCCAAGAGTGCGCAGCGTGTCGCCTCGCTGGTGGTGGATTATCGCACCCAGCTTTCAGTAGGCGATGTGCTTCCACTTCCGAAGAAACTGACTCCGATAGAAACCAAGCGCTTGGAATTTGCAGCAAAGGGCGACTACCAGCAGGCGCATCGCCTGCTCTCTGACTCATGGGTCTTTGAGCGCAATCTGGCATTTTCCAAGGCTCCAGATGCTGGCGTGGTCGTTGCCCTCGATGTGCAGGGTCTCGGAATCGACGGGATGGTGGCGCGGGATGAATGGGTGAAGCGGGGCGCACGCCTGGAGGAATTGCCGGAGATCTACTCCGGGACTTCGGCGCAGCTCGAGGAGCGCATGCAGCGGGTGCGGGAAGGAATCGAGGAAATTACGGGCAGCCAGGCGCACCTGTACCAGAGCGGGGACGATGCCCTGATCCTGATCCCGCCTGTCGCAAGCAGAGAGACCTTGAGGCAGGTTCAGGAGTTCGTGGCAAATCAGCCATCGCTCTACTCTGCAGTGGAATCCATTCCGAGCGCGAGTCTTGCCGCACGAAGATCCGAAGACATCGCCGAGTCGATCCATCGGGTACGAGAGCGACTGTTCCGGCAGAAGGACAAGGGAGAGGTGACGACCGCTCTTGAGAAGCGAGGGCTTCGCGAGGCGGGAAGGTTGAGACCAACCTTCAACGAGCTGCCCCCGGGAGGCCGACTGGCCCCGGCACGCGACGCCTCGCCGTGAGCCGCCGCACGGTTCAACTGGCTGGTGCCGGCTTTTCCAGGAAACGCTCGAACTCCTCGATCTGAGTCTTCAGCTTCCGGTATTCCGCGGAATCGCGAGCCAGTCCGCTCGAGTCGAGGATCGCCTGAGAGGACCGCTGTTTTTTAAACTGCGACTTGAGGCCCTCGAAAACCGCCCTGTCTCGCTTTCGATTCAAGGCGAGCTCCATGACTTCGCGAAGTGCCACGACCGAGCTGGCTTCCTGAATGTCCTCGAGGCCATCACCGCAGACCCCGCCCTTGGACTGGGCCGCCTTCTGGATCAATGCTTGGGCCGGAGCCAGCCCTTCGATCCACGCTGCAGGACTGGACTTCATTCCCTGGGCCATGAGGCTGGCGATCAGCTCGCCACTTCCTCCGTCCAGGCAGGGCGAAAGTGCGATCCAGAATGCCGCCTGGCTGCCGCTTGCCGAGGTCAGGGCGCGCGAGTTCTTCTTCAGTACCTTGTAGAAGTCGAGAGGATAGTCAGCTTCCGAGCGATGCGCGGCTTCGAATGGAGGCCTCATCGAAAACGAGAAGAGCAGGATCTGAGTGAACTCACGAGGCTCGAGCTGGGCTGCCAGCGAGGCGGACCAGTCTGAATCATAGAATGCGCGAACCTTGGCATATGCACTCGCGATTTCAGGGCTGGGGGGCGGCACGTTCTTTTTTTCCGACTGGTTGTACAGGAAAAGCAGGTGCGCCGATTCGAGCGACGACCCCGTTTCTTTCGTCACCAGCTTGATGGCAGCGGCATCATCCTTTGGAAACTCGCTCCATGCGGCAGAGGCTGGGCTCAGCGCGCCAAAACCGGCAAAAGCAATCACGAAGTAAATGAAATTCAGCATCCGTCACCCTGGTCACGAATGTTCACCGTAAAGTCCGATCCGCCTTTTTCTCGGAAATAGTCCCTGAGCCTGGACATGCACGACTGGGTCACGATCGGACATCCCCAGCTCGACACTCTGCCCAGCTGGCTGTCGGAATCCAGTCCGTTGATCGAGTGAATGAACATATCCGATGTCGGGGGAGTGCCTCGTCCCGGATCACCATCTGGAGTCGTCGTTCCGGACCAGGTGGCGATGAGCTGCAAGCCATCTCCACCCCACGTTCCTTTGCTGTTTCCGCCCGCGCTCTTGACGCGGAAGACTCCGGTCGGAGTGTCTCCCTTTCGTTGTGCGCGGTTTCGGTGGGAGCCCATTCCTTTGACGGCACAGCGAATTCCGCCGAACTGCATCACGCCGGGGCGCGATCGATCTCGTGGCAGGCAGATCTGGACATCGTGGCTGCCCGAAAAGCGTGGACCGGAATCGGAAAAATCCGAGTGGAAGTCAGAATCGTCGTCGTGAGCCTCCCCGTATGACGGCGAGGGCGGCATTGAAAAGTGCTTCAGTGCCTCGATGAATGGGCCGACGGATTGCTCCGTCGGAAGGCTCTTCTGTTGTACCCGCTCCACCCAGCATCTGCCTTGAGGGCTGTGCCGGAGGGGGCGTGACGAAGGAGGGGCCCTGCGTGCAGAGGGAGTATTCAGCTGAGATTGCGGCGCGACCATTGATCGTGCAAACGAACCCAGTGGAACGAAGGACATCAGAACCGCCAGTGCGGCCCAGCGCGATGCTCCTGCCAAATGGATCGAAACCAACCCCATCTCTCAGAGCTTAACGGACGTATTTCGCCACGGCAATGCGTCAGTGCGCAGGCACCGGGTCGGGCGAGACACGGGGGGCGTACTCAAAGCGCAATGCGGGTCACCACCCAGAGTTGTCCGCCTTGGGGCGAACGCTGAGTGGAGAGGATCCAGAGCGAGCTCCTCGCGATGAGTCCTTGAACCATCCTGCTTCCTTCAGGAACGTTCGAGAGATGAACCGTGCGCCAAGATTTTCCATGATCCTCGCTGACGCGAATCGCCCACCAGCGGGTGCCATCTGGTCTGGATCCATCGCCCCCAACCCAGGCGCGGCCGACGCCGTCCACCGTCATCCAACGAGCAGCGCTCTCCACCGAGAGCTCCGGAAGAAAACGATCCGATTCAATCGGGTTCTGGGAGTTCTTCGAAAACAGATGCACGATCCAGTTCGGCTTTCCGGTCGGATCGGTGATCGATCCGGCCTGAAAGGGGCCAGCTGTCGGGCTGATCGCCGAAAGCGGCGAATCGCGAGTGCTCAACTTCGTGCCGTTTTCCTGCCACACGGTTTTCCAGCTGGTTCCGTCGTCGCGGCTGCTGCGATTGATGAAGTGGGTTTCTCCAGGCTTCAGCTGGGCCACGCCTTCAACGAAGATCGCGGGCCAGAGGGTCTCGTCGTAATAGCCCTTGATGGCCTCGGCAGGCTGTCCTGTTTCGAGTTGGAATCGATCGGCGACCGACCACTCCAAATCGGCAGGTCTTTTTCTGCGGACAATCCACCACTTTCCGATGGTGTCCTCTGCGGTGCCCAGGACGTAGAGATTTCCTTTGGGGTCGGAGAAAATCTGGCTCGGGGTGGCATTTCGAGCAGGATCCAGCGTGAACTCATCGTCGTGGATGGTGAGTGAATCGATGGCCGCTTGAGGTGCGATTGATGTCTGTGGCTGCGGACGAAATCGGGTGGCCGTTGCCACTGCCAGGGCAGTGAGCATCAGGGCAATGACGAGCTTCTTCAAGGACATGAGGAGCACCTCAATTGGCAAGCAGAACCGGTCAAGGTTTGCCCGCATGTCAGTCCGGTGTAGGACAGGAAGCCACTCAAGCCGATGATGTTGTTGTTATAGAGGACCATTACCGTATTCGAGCACGAGCGATAGGTGCAGGAGGCTGTTACTTGCGCGCTGCAACTACCGTAATTGCATCCGATGCTTGCGGTGCACGGAGGCGTGCAGGTCGGTGGATTTTGCGCTCCGTTGTTGCAGACGCAAGCGCCACTCACGAGGCTCGTTCCAGTGGGACAGGCGCATGCTCCGGCAACCAGGACCAAAGGCGAGGGACAGGTCGTGCAGGTCGGCGGATTCGTCGCGCCGTTGTTGCAGACGCAAGCGCCACTCACTAGGCTCGTTCCAGTGGGACAGGCGCATGCTCCGGCAACCAGGACCAAAGGCGAGGGACAGGTCGTGCAGGTGGGTGGATTCGTCGCGCCGTTGCCGCATGAAAGTACCGTCAGTCCGGAGATCTCCAAGGTTGCCGACTGAGGAAAGTCGGTTCCGGTCTCCTTCAGTGTCAGGATCACGCCGGATCCGATATTCACGCAGGAAATCGTCGTCCCTGCTGGGGGATTCTGGCAATAACTGGCAGAGAGGCTGTCGCTGATGGTGACGAGTCCTTGTGTCACCGCCCGCTTGAGCGCTGCGCCTCGAGAGAGTGCATCGTTTTCCAGATTCGCGACGTCCTGTGTTCGTCTTTGCAGAATCATGACTCGCTTGCTTTTGATGCCGGAGGACTGGGTCATGTAGAGTGCCGTCGCAGCGAAAAGTCCTGCAGCAGCCATTGCAGCAAGCACTGTGGCGAGTCCTGAGGAGTTCGAATGAGGCCGGCGTCTCATGGTCCCGTCCTGCGAACCAGCTTGAGGTTCGGGTCTCGGAAGGACGATGGCACGTTGCTCAGGTCGGCCACGAGTTGAATCGTGGAGACGAAGTCGCGAGTGCCGAAAAGCGGCAGGTACTCCATGGAGACCAAAAGGGCTTTTCCTGTCCCTGGAGTTCCTGTCGGCAGGCCGATTCCGGTGGGGCATGCCGAATCGAGAGGGGCGCTCCACAGGCACCACCGAATGCTGAGGAGGTTCTTGTAAAAGACAGGGCTCAACGGACTTCGTGAATCCGTTCGCTCGAGCATCTGGCAGGGGTGCTGAATTCCCTTGATCCAGCAGGTGTCCGCGAGGATTCGGTACGTGATGGAATAGTCTGAGGCGGTGGCGCCGTTAAAGGCCCGAAGGCTGAGCCGGAGATTTGGCGTCGTCCCGATCACGGACGAAACGGCCAGCGTTGCCAGGCGGCTATCCTGACGCAGCTGTTCCACTGCTTCCGTGACGTTCTGGTAGTAGCTTTCGACCTCCTGCTGCTGCTGCTTTACCCGCGAATTTGCGAGAATCTGACCGTAGATGAAGACCAGAAGCGTCCCGGTCAGGGCCGTCGAGACCAGGAGCTCGACCAGGGTGAATCCGGCGCGTCTCGCCGCTCGCGGGGTCATTCAAAAATTTTGGGGTTTTGACTCAAAAAGGGCAAGTCTGGAATACACTGCGGGTATGCACCGAGATTCCTCCGGCATCTCTCTTCTGGAGATTCTGTTCTCGAGCGCGATCGTTGCCATCGGAGTGATGGTGTCGTCGCAGCTGATCACGAACAGTCGACGCGGGCTCATGCGGCCCCTTCGTTTATGGCAGGCGCAGATTGCGGGCCAGAGCGTGGCGGATGCGGTCGCGTCCTTGGAAAAGACTCCTTACCTGACCCTTCTTCAGAGCGCTTCGGGTCCGACTCCGTTCAATTCGAGCAATCAGCCCTGGCTCTTGCAGTGGCAGCGCAGCGGCGTCCAGTCGGTGAGTTTCGTCGTGAACCTGAAGAAAAATGGAAGCACCTGCACGTATCCAAGGCCCAGTGCCTGTTCTCCCAATCCGATCACCGAGAATCTCGCAGGCTGGTCATCGGAGGTCATTGTCGAGGTGTCGTGGAAGGGTGACGCCGCCAATCCGGCTCAAACTCTGAGCTGGACCAAGTTCGTTCCAGCGACCCCCTGATCAGCGCAGCAAGCCAATGCGGTCGTAGCAGCGTGCGAGGGTCTGGCCGGCGCGTTCGCGGGCGCGATCGGCGCCATTGCGGAGTACCTGCTCAAGGAACGTCCGTTCCTCATACAGACGATTGGCCTCATCGCGAAGCGGGGCCACGGCCTCGACAACCAGCTCCGCCGTCTCGACCTTGAGGTGGCCGTACATCTTGCCCGCGTACGACGCGACGATCTCGCTGATGGGCTTTCCGGTGATCGCCGACTGGATCGAGAGCAGGTTCTTCACTCCCGGCTTCGAGTCGTCATCGGTGATTTCGGTGCCGGAGTCGGTGACGGCGCGCTTGATCTTCTTCAGGATCACGTCGTTCGTGTCGGACAGAAAAACCGAAGCGTTCGGATCCGGATCGGACTTCGACATCTTCGACGTCGGATCCTGCAGGCTCATGATCTTCGCGCCCACGGGCGGAATCATGGGCTGCGGAATTCGAAACAGATCCTCGCCGTAGAGGTTGTTCATGCGAATGGCGATATCGCGCGTGAGCTCGATGTGCTGCTTTTGGTCGGCGCCGACCGGAACCAGGTCGGTATCGTAGAGCAGGATGTCGGAGGCCATCAGCACCGGGTAAGTGAAGAGCCCGACCGGAATATTCTCGCCGGCCTTCTGCGACTTGTCCTTGAACTGAGTCATGCGACCCAGCTCTCCCATGTAGGAGTAGCAGTTGAGCAGCCATGCAAGCTCGGCATGCTCCGGTACCTGCGACTGAACGAAAAGCGTGGCGTGCTCCGGATTGATGCCGGACGCGATGTACGTCGCGACCGCTCGGTAGGTCTGCTCGCGCAGCTCCTTCGGATCCTGGCGGACGGTGATGGCGTGAAGATTCACGGCAAAAAACCAGCACTCGTAATCGTCCTGGTGCTTCACCCAGTTCTTGAGGGCGCCCAGGTAATTGCCGATCGTCAGCTTGTTCGAGGGCTGGACGGCAGAGAGCATCACTTTTCTGTTCGATGCGGTCATGGAGAGTCCTCTTTCAGGGAAGGCCCAGCGGAATCTGGAAGAGTGAGATCGAGCTCATCAGCGTGAAGCGAGTCAGGAAATGGATCGGTCCTGACAGGATGGACAGCGCTCCGGTCATGATCAGCGCGAGCAGGATCCAGAAGCTGTACTGCGCGATCGACTCGTAGGCCTTCATGGCGTTGTAGGGCAGAAAGCTTTCGACGATCTTGCTGCCGTCGAGCGGAGGCAGGGGCAGCAGGTTGAAGATGCCCAGCGAGAAGTTCAGCATCACCGACACCTTGGTCATCTCGATGAGCGGCTCGAACAGGTAGAACTCCGGACTGACGAACTTCAGGGTGGCGGCGAACGCCAGGCCCGAAACTGCGGCGATCAGGAAGTTCATCGCAGGACCGGCGAGCGAAACCCAGAATAGTCCCGCGCGGTACTTCCGAAAGCGCGTGGGGTTGATCGGCACCGGGCGGGCCCAGCCAAAGAGCATTCCTGAGCCGGTGAACATCATCAGGACCGGCAGGATCAGCGTACCGAGCGGATCAATGTGCGGAGCGGGGTTGAACGTGATGCGGCCCTGATCGCGCGCCGTGGAGTCTCCCCAGCGGTAGGCTACGAAACCGTGGGCGACTTCGTGGAAGATCACCGCCACGAGGAAGGGCACGATCATGATCGACAGGCGCTGGATGCTCGAGTTGAAGTCCATGGATGCCCCCACCCTAGCACAAGGCTTTATTCGCCGCGAGGATGGTAGCGTTTGTGGGCATCCTTGAGGTGCTCGGGGGTGACATGGGCGTAGATCTGGGTCGTCGAAAGGTCTGCGTGCCCGAGCAGCATCTGCAGCGAGCGCAGGTTCATTCCGGCCTGAAGCAGGTGTGTGGCGAAGGAATGCCGAAGCACGTGGGGCGAGACGTTTTTTTGAATTCCCGCCTGCCTCGAGAGCTCCTTCAGGATTTTCCAGAAGCTCTGACGTGAGAGCGGTTTGCCCTGATGATTCACGAACACGTGGTCACTCGAAGGTTTCAACAGCGGCCGCGCGCTGTCGAGGTAGCTCCGAAGCTCGTCTCCTGCGACGGTGGCGAACGGAACGATGCGCTCCTTTTCGCCTTTTCCCTTCACTCGCAGGTATTCCTGCTCGAGGTCGAGCGAGTGGGTCGTGAGCGAGAGCAGCTCGCTGACCCGAAGCCCGGTGGCGTAGAGGAGGACGAGCATCGCACGGTCGCGCGACTGAAACGCCTGGCTCAGATTCTTGTCTCGGTAATCGAGCCCCGGCTGGACCGCAGCCAGCAGCGATTCCGTCTCTTTTTCCGTCAGGAACTTCGGCAGCACCTTGCTGGTTTTCGGAAGCTGAAGCTGCTCGGCCGGATTCGTCCGAAGACCGAGCTCCAGGCAGGCGAATTTGAAGAACTGCCGGATCACGCTCGTCTTTCGCGAAAT
The DNA here is from genome assembly GCA_044347055.1 of Bdellovibrionia bacterium. Lineage (GTDB taxonomy): Bacteria > Bdellovibrionota > UBA1018 > UBA1018 > UBA1018 > CAIOHW01. Next base: position 12,262 of record JBIIXZ010000037.1, read on the forward strand.
GGACCGCGCGGACAGTTTGTGGCGCGACAGGGTGGCCAGGAATTCGCCGAGCTGGTCGGGGGTCACCAAAAGGTCGGGCCCACCTTTTGGTTCCGCAAGTGCGTCATTTTTGGGAGAGCCTGACCTTTTTCGGGCCAGAAAAGCCTCGAGCTGGCGCAGATCGCGCCCATAGGCAGCCAGAGTGTGGCGCGAGCTCGCCTGGTCGACCTGCAGGGCATCCAGAAAGGCCTCAATGGCCGCGGACAGGGTCATCTCTCTATGGTCGGGCCCACCTTTGGGTTTCGCAATTGGGTTCAGAGACTATTTGGTTGACGCATTGCGCCAGCGCAGGGTAGCCCCGGTCCAAATGAAGCGTTTAGGTCGTCGAGTCGGGGGTTTTCTTGCTGTGGGTGGTGTTCTCCTCGCGAGAGGGGCGGCGGCCGAGACGCCGGCCTATCCTGCCTTTGAAACCGTGAACTACGAGCCGCAGCTGACCACGGCGGGGCCGACCAATTTCAATGTGTACTGGGGAGTGTGGCGCACGCTCACGGCAGCCGAGCGCGAGGTGCTTCGCCGCGAGCGCGGCAGCAGGCTTTTCAGCAACCGCCGGATTTCCTGGCGGACCGTGCGCTGCGACGATGGATCGCTCGTGAACGCGGATTCCGAAGATGTCTGGTACCTCGATCCGATTCGGTTCGATGCTGCGGGAAAGATCGAACCCATTCCTGAAGCGCGTCGGCCGGACTACCTCTACTTTTCGCTGATCAACATGAACGGAATGAAGCTGGTCGGCCCGAAGGGCATCACGATCAAGGGCCTTCGCGGTGAAATTGACCTCGACGCCAGGTTCTTCCTGTTCGCAGGAAGCCAGGCGCCGAGTGCGGCGGGCTTTCTGGACCTGCGAGCCTTCGAAAAATCGCAGGATCCGCTGAATCAGGCGTTCTTCGCCAAGGCCCACCCGTATCGCTGGCCCGTGTTCTACGACGAGCGCGCGCACAAGGAACATTCGCTGCAGCCTCCGACGGACTTTGCCGCTCAAGAGCCTCGCGCGTTGTCGCGAGACCACCTCCGGATGAAGCTCGTCTGGGAATCCTGCGATGGCAGCTCGATCGGCATGGAGGGCCTGGTGCCCGGCGGAGTCCTGCCGGTCGGCGGGCCGAATCGTCCGGGCCGCGAAGATCGTGGCACCGGGATGCTTCCGATCGGCGTGCTGAAGGACTGAGCTTAGCGGCCCTGGAAGTCGTCGAACTTGCCGCGATATTCCGGGCGGGCTTCGAGCTCGCGGACTCGTTGGTCGCGCAGCTTCCAGAACGCCTCGAATTCCGGCAGTGAAGTGTAATCCATCTTACCGCTGTTCAAGTACTTTTTCAGGAATGCCAATGCGGCGGCTGCCACGTCAGCCCACTCATGAAACGGGACTCCTGCTGCTCCGAAAACGCGCCAGCTTCGGAAGAAATCCATCGCCCGCTCCTCTTTTTCGGTAACCGGTCTGCCCTGTCCTTGGGGAAATCCAGGGTGAGGGAGGGCGAACCAAATCTCCTCGAAAATTTGCGAGACCAATCGATAGGCATCCTCCGTCGACGATGCATCGATGATGGAGAGGATTCTTTGAATTCGCTCGGATGTCACGGAACGGTTCGGCTTCATTGCTTGAGTAGGATGATATTCACGCCTGATTCCAATTGACAGAGGTGCAACGACTGCGTCGAATCCGAACTCTACAGCGAGATTGCCCGGTTGCCGGTAAGGACCGCTTTCTGAAGGAGATCGGATCGAGAATAACGACCAAGCGCAGCTTCCCGGAGAGAGTCACGTCAACTTCCGCTACAACTGCTGCTGCTGCTTTTCACTGCTTCCACTTCCGCATCTGCTTCAACGAGGGGTGGAAAGCTGCGCTTGTCGTTTTCAGGTGGCCGCGAGGGCCGACTGAAAGATTAGAATCCGTACATTTCGAACTGGCGGGTGCCGCCAGGGCCCTGAACCGTGAGACCGACCTTGGGCCCGACGATGTCACCTGCCGCAGTCGAGTTGATGAACTCGGTTCCAAAAGACCAGATGTAGTTGATCGCCGAGATGCAGGCACCCGTGCCGCCCATTCCAAATCCCGCGCCGCCGACGAGGTTGATCAGGACGTTGGCAGTTTGAGCACCGATCACGACCACGCCCGTATCGCCGGCAACCGGAATGCGCGTGCTGTTCGGATTGAGGGCATCCGGGAACCTCAGGTACAGGCCGTCGCCGTAATTCGCGGTCGAGAAGCGGTAACTGAAATTTGCAGGAACGGACGTCATCGCTACCTGATTGTAGTTGATACCGTAGCTTGGTCCCCTGGCTGTCATCAGCGGGCTCAGGTAACCGGACGCCTGCACGCCGATGACGATAGGCTGCATGGTGTTGACCGGAACGCATCCCACTGCTGAGCCGCCGCCGCCGATACCCGGGTTCGGGGTAAAGCCGAGGTTACCGGTATTGGTATTCCAGGAATTCGACTGCGGGCTTCCGCAGCCGGACAAGAGGGCCAACGCGCCGAACAGGGCTGCGACGACTCCTTTGCGATTGAAGGTACTCATAACTCTCTTCCTCCGTGCTCTCTCTCCAGTCAGTTAGAGCAAGGGGGATGCCAGTGGGCGTCATTCTTAAGTGCATTGAAAATACAGGGTTTTTCGGTGAGGCGGGAGTCTAGGTCCTGGTCAGGTCCTGTCAACGAACTTTACAGCTGCTCACGACCTGCTGCGCCTGGCGCGTTCCTTTGAGGGTACGAAAGCGTTCGAGAGCGTAGGCAATGGCCGAGGCAATCTTCTGCTGTCCGGGCTCGGAAAGGACCAGGGCCCGGTCGCGGTCATGCGAGAGAAACCCCGCCTCGACCAGGATGGCCGGCATGTCGGCCCCGAGGAGCACATAAAAGAGGGCCTGCTTGATGCCGCGGTTTCGGGGAGAGGTGGCCACCACCTCGGAGGGACTGGCCGAAGTGAATTGCACCAGTTGATGCTGGAGGTGGCAGGCCAGTCGCTTGCTCTCGCTCAGGTTGGCGTCGAGTCGCAGGTCCTTGAGAATCAAAGCGACATCGAGGCCCTCGGCCGATCCGGTTTCGATCGGCGGGCTTCCTCCGAGCACGGAGTTTTCGAAGTGGGCGAGGCGCTTCGAGGAGTCGTCCGAGGTGCTGTTCAAAAAGTAGGTTTCGATGCCGAAGGCGTCTCGGGCTCCGGGCGTGGCCGAAGCATTCATATGAATCGAGATGAAGGCGTCGGCCTTCATTCGGTTGGCCATCGCAGTCCGCGCCGAGAGCGAGAGATCCTGGTCGCCATCGCGGGTCAGGAACACCTCGAAACCTCGTGCACGCAGGCTCTTGGCCGCCTGCCTTGCCAGCAGCAGCGTGACGTCCTTTTCCGTCACCCGGGCGCCTCGCCCCGAGTAGACCGTTCCTTCGTCGACTCCACCGTGGCCCGGGTCAATGACCACGCGAAAGGGCCGGCGTGCGCCGTGGGCGGTGCCGGCTGCGAGAATCAAAGCAATCAGGAGGACAAAGGGTCTGGCCATGATCAGAGACACAGTTTAGAAACACGTCCCATGCTCCCGCAAGCATCGCGTGCTGCCGCCATTTTGACGCTGGGTCGCTGGTTCTCGACCCGGAGCCGCGTGCTGCCGTGGCGCTCCGAGCCGACGCTCTATCGCGTCTGGATTTCTGAAATCATGCTGCAGCAGACCCAGGTCGTGACCGTACTGCCGTACTTCGAGCGGTTCATGCAGCGTTTTCCGACCGTCGAGGCGCTTGCAGCCGCTTCGGAGGCTGAAGTCGTCGAGGCGTGGGCGGGACTGGGCTATTACTCGCGCGCGCGCAATCTCCATCGCGGAGCCCGGCAGATTGCCTCCCACGGCTTTCCGGCCACGCGCGAGGGCTGGATCGAAATTCCGGGGGTCGGTCCTTACACTGCAGGTGCGATCACCTCGATTGCGCTCGGCCATGCCGAGCCGATCCTGGATGGAAACGTCGAGCGGGTCCTCGCGCGCGTGCTCGCGCTGTCGCGTGCGGACGGAGATGCCCGCTTCAAGTCGAGGCTCTGGAAATGGTCGGGACTTCTCGTCAGGCGCGCAGCCCGTCTGAACGTGTCTCCGAGCCAATTCAACCAGGCACTGATGGAGCTCGGTGCGCTCGTGTGCACGTTCAGAAATCCAAAGTGCGGCGAATGCCCGGTGCGCACAAGTTGCGCGGCAGTGCGGGTCGACGGGGCCGATCGGTTTCCTGGAAAGAAGCCCGCTAAAGAGTGGATTCGAATCGAGGAGCTTCGACATGCCTGCATT
>JBIIXZ010000038.1:0-16360 GCA_044347055.1 Bdellovibrionia bacterium
GAAAAAGCCCGTCCTCAGGTCAAATGAAGAACTCCATGAAGATCTCGAAACTGTTCGTTTTCCTGTCGCTTCTCCTGTCCCTGGTTTCCGGCACCGTACACGCCACGGCCTCCCGCCCGATCGGGGTGCAGGCTGAGGACGAAATCCGCTCCACTCTCGAACGTTGTCTGATCCGCACCTACGGAAACCGGGCTGATGGGGGTCGCGTGCTCGGTCCTTACCTCAGCCGGTGCGCGGGCTTGGTTCGCCAGGGAAGAACGGCGTTTGTTCCCCTCTCGTTCGAGGCAGGAGCGGAACGGGGTTGGGAAATCCGCTTGATCGGATCCGCGTACAGCGATGGTGGCGACCTCTGGGATGTCGTGGTCTGGGATGAGACCGGACACCTGCTGCTCGAAGCCCAGCGCGTGCTGGCTTTTGGCGATGCCTTCGAAGCGGTCGTGATCCTCACCGGAGCGGAGCCGAAGGCATCCGTCCACGACCCCGAGCTCGACGAGCAGCTCTGATTCTCGGTGCTGCTCAGCTCTTTTGCATCAGTCGCGACTTGATGTCCGCGAGGAAGCTCTTCACTTTGACCTCGTGAGCATCCTGCGCTTCCTTTGTGCTGAGATCCGGCACGCCTGACGTCGAGGTGTCCTCGATGATCAGCAGTTTGGAGGGAATCTCCTCCAGGAACCGGCTGCGAATTCGCGGCACGGGCTTTCCAAAGCGAATCCGGCTCTTCGCGCGCGTGAGGATCAGATGGTCTCGCGCGCGCGTGATCCCGACATAGGCCAGCCGGCGCTCCTCCGAAATATCTTCGCCACCTTCGATCGTCCTGCGGTGAGGCAGGAATCCATCCTCCATGCCGACCAGAAAAACGACCGGGTACTCGAGCCCCTTGGCACCGTGAAGCGTCAGCAGCGTCACCTGGTTCTTCGGATCCTGCTTCTCGCGCTCCTGTTTCTCATCCGCCTTTTCCTGCTGGTCCTGGGCTTCAAGCGCCATGCGCTGGAGAAACTCGCGCATCCAGTGCTGCGACGTCAGCTCTGGATGCTCTTCGCGAAGCTCCTCTTCCTTCAGGGCGCCGAGCGAGTGAAGCAGCTCCTCGACGTTTTCCCATTTCTGGTGGGCCTGCACCGGATCGTTCGCATCCTCCTCGATCGCCTTCCGGATATTGAAGGTTTCGAGCGCGGATTTCGCCCAGTCCACCATGGCCTGTGACTGGGGAGGAGTGGCTTCGAGCGAGGTTCGCAGGGCCTCCATGCGCCGACGGAATTCCTCGACGGCCACTGCGGCGCGCGGGGCGACCTGGGGGGCATCGGCAAACGCCTTGAACAGCGAGATCTTCTGCGAAAAAGCGTGATCGCCGAGCGCCTTGAGGCTCGTGCGTCCGATGCCAGCTCCTGCCCAGGACAGGAAGCGCCGGAGCGAGGCCTCGTCATCCGGGTTCACGAGCGACCGCCAGAGCGAAAGCGAGTCCTTGATTTCGCGGCGTTCGAGAAAGGAGCTTCCTCCCACGATCGTGTACGGAATTTTTGCCCGCCGAAACGCCTCCTCGAACGCACGAGACTGCGCGTTCGAGCGGTAAAGCACGGCAAAATCCTTCCACGGACGATTCTCGCGCTTGAGCCTGACCCAGATTTCGTCGGCCACGAGCTGGGCTTCGGCGCGATCGTCCTCGACGATGATCTCGGAGATCGGGTCTCCGTCGCCGCGTTCGGACCAGAGCGACTTCGGGTGCCGCTTGGAGTTGTTCCTGATGACGTGGTTGGCGGCATCAAGGATGGTCATCTTGCTCCGGTAGTTCTGGTCGAGCAGGATGACGGCTGCCTCCGGAAACTGGTGCTTGAATTCCAGGATATGCGCCGAGTCGGCACCGCGCCAGCCATAGATCGACTGGTCGTCGTCCCCGACCACGCAGAGATTCTGCGTTTTCTGGGTCAGCAGGCGAATGAGCCGGAACTGCGCCGGATTCGTGTCCTGGTACTCGTCCACGAGCATGTACCTGAACTTGTGATTGTAGAACTCGCGCACGTCGTCCTGGGTGTCGAGGAGCTGGACTGCCCGAAAGAGCAGGTCGTCGAAGTCCATGCTGTTGAGCGCACGGAGCTGCTCTTCGTAGTGAGTATAGGCCGCTGCTGCGGCAATCGAGTAGTCGTGCGGCAGGCGGCCGCTCTCGAGGAAGTACTTTTCGGCATCCTCCGGCTGCAGGAACTTGCTCTTGGCCTGGCCGATTTCGAAGAGCAGCCGGTCAAGGTCGAACTTCCGGTCGTCGAGGTTCACGCGCTTGAAGATGTCCTTGAGCACGTCGCGCTGGTCGGACTGATCCAGGATCGAAAAATTGGGCTGAAAACCGATGCGTTCGGCGTGTTGCCGAAGGATGCGCACGCACAGGCTGTGAAAAGTCGAAATGATCAGCCCGCGGGTGGCCTGCTTGCCGAGCTGCGCCCCGGCGATCTTTTGGACTCGCTCCTTGAGCTCGCGCGCCGCCTTGTTGGTGAACGAAAGCCCCAGGATGTTTCCGGCAGGAACTCCCCGGGCCGCCATCAAATAGGCGATCCGGTGGGTCATCGTGCTGGTCTTGCCCGAGCCGGCGCCGGCCAGGACGAGCAGGGGACCATCACCGTGGAGCACGGCCTCGCGCTGACGCTCGTTGAGCGACGACAGGGTCGAAGAGGTCTGGGGAGAGTGGGCCGCCATGCGAGCCGACACTTTTTTCCTGACGGCGCCTGACGTCAAGAACTTCGATCAAAATCCTTTCGTATCGCGAAGCATCTGCTCCAGTTGCTGGTTTCGGGGGTCATCGGTTGCGACATCCCGCATAAATTTTTGGGATGCGATGGCCTGAGGCCGCGACACCGACCCCACGGTTTCAGAGTCGAGACCCTTGCCCGCCTTTTTCAAAAGCACCAGCGAGAGTCCGGCCAGCTCGAAGTAGGCTTCCGGATCGGCGGGATCCACGGTAGCCTTGGAAATCAGGAGTGCGGCACCATGTGCCAGCTTCGGAAGATTGCCGCCGCCGCGAATCGCTCCGTAGTTGGTCCGGCTCAGCCGGTGGTCGACCCATTCCAGCGGCTTGTCCAGCGAATCATGAACGAGCAGGCTTCGAACCACCTTTTCGAGCAGCGGCAGGTCGCCGTTCGGCTGGTCGCGCGTGGCGCGGGTCTCCAACGAAATCGACTGCTGCCTGCCGCTCGAGTGCAGGAGGATGAGCCGATGCACGAGCTCGGTTCCGGTCCTCGCCGTGAGGCGAACGCCCATCGGAAGCTCTGCACCCGAAGGTATTCCTCCGCTGGAGGGCTGGACTTCAAACCAACCGAGCTCCCAGGTCGTCGGACTTTTACCGCTCGGAAGCATGTCGGTCGTGTGACGATGAAGCAGCTCGCGGCGAACGAGCAGGCATTCGGGAGACAGGCGAAGATCCGGAGCAGGAGAGGTCAGGCAGCTTCGAACGAGCTCCCGCTTTCCCCGAAGGCGCTCGGGAGTTCGCGGTCCAGCGATCAGGATTCTTCCTGCTTCGTGTGGCAGTCGGGCGATCACCAGCGGAGGAAAACGCCCCGGCGGGCCTTTTCCGTACGGAAGCAGGTACCACACCGCTTCTCCGTCGACCTGGCGCGGAAAGGACCCGGTCACGAAATAAAACGAGAGATCCGACCAATCTTTTTCCTCGGTATCCTGGGGTGAAAATTCCGGAAGCGTGGCGATCGACGCCTGCCGAAGCATGGGATGGAACATCAGGATGCTCTGGAGCATCCCCATCGAGATCTGGAGCGACACGAGAAGCAGCACCCAGGACGAGAAACGGGTTGCGGCCCCGGTGGCCCGCTCGAGCGTGCCTCGGTCGTCGAACGTCCGCAGTCCCCAGATCCATCCTCCGACCGTCGCCCCGAAGAAGTGCTTCGGAATGAAATGCATGAGGAGGGAGCATCCGATCCACGCTGCCAGAATGGGCAGCGCAGGAAGCGGGGGCTGGTTCAGGAAGAATACGGAGAGGAAGGGCGCCAGCAGGTGGAGCGGGAGGTCGGTCACAAAAGCCAGCGCGCGTTTCGAGCGGCGAGCGCGACCCGTGTAGGAGCCGTACCCGCGCACCAGGACCTGCGAAGAGGAGTCCTTTCTGATGGTCATCCTGCTTGGATTCTAGCGGCCATTGCCCCTACACTGGAAGCACAATGATCGCGCTGAACCGTCTCGGAAGTTCGTCTGCCCCGTTCGTCCTGAATGCCGACCTCATCAAGACGGTCGAGTCCGTTCCGGATACCGTGGTCACGCTGGTGTCAGGTGAGAAGCTTCTCGTGCGCCAGTCAGTGGACGAGGTCGTGGACCTCGTGAAGCATTACCGTCGCAGCTGCAGCGAAGGAGCATCCGATGCTTGATCTGGTCGCCTTTCTCGGCACGATCATCGGACTCTCGGCAGTCGTTGGCGGACAGTGGCTCGAAGGCGGCAGCATCGGACAGATCGCCCAGCTGACGGCGGCGCTGATCGTCGTGGGCGGTACGGCCGGGGCCGTGCTGCTGTCATTTCCGTTCTCCGAGATCCGCCGCGCGCTGAAGCTTTTTCCGCAGATCTACTGGGCTCCCGCTCCGGAGGTTCAGCCGCTCATCGACGAGATCATTCGGATTGCCACCCTGGCCCGAAAGGAAGGGGTGCTGGCGATCGAAACCCAGAAGCAGTCGATCCGGAACCCGATGTTTCGACGCTGCCTCCAGTTCGTGATCGACGGGTTCGAGCCGGCTACCGTCCGCGAGATCCTGGAGGCCGAAATCGACGCGGCCCAGGAACGGGACGAGGCCGCAGCGCGGATTTTTGAAGCGGCAGGCGGCTATTCACCCACCATCGGCATCCTCGGGGCCGTGCTGGGACTGATCCATGTGCTCTCGATGCTCAACGATCCGTCGAAGATCGGCGAAGGCATCGCCGTTGCCTTCGTGGCGACGATCTACGGCGTGGCGTTCGCCAACCTGCTTCTTCTGCCGTGGGGGAGTCGCCTGCGTCGACGCGCGGTGGAGCGCGCGAGGCTGCAGGAGCTCGTCATGCAGGGGGTGCTCGGAATCCAGGAAGGTCTGAATCCGCATTTTCTTCGAGAAAAGCTCCGCGTTTTTGTCGATGAGGCGCAGAGGAAGGCATGAGCTCGAGAAGCTCGCGACGTCACAGGAGGGGGGGCGGAGGCGCAGGAGATTCGGGAGGCCACTCGGGTGGCAGCGAGCGCTGGCTCGTCTCGTATGCCGATCTGATCACCCTGCTTTTTGCGTTTTTCGTCGTGCTCTATTCGATCTCGCAGTCGGACATCAAAAAATTCCGCGAAGTCAGCGAGGCCATGAAACGGGCTTTTTCAGCCGGCTCGGCGACGCCCCAGTCTCTGAAAAGGGGCGCCACGCCGGAATCCTTCGGCGCCTCCGAAGCTCCGGGCAACCCGGGAATCTTCATGCCCACGGCGGCGGGCCAGCCTTCGCCGGCCGATCCGGAGATGGACCAGATCCGTCGCCTGCTCGAGGAAGTAGCCGAGCTCGATGCGAGTGTCTCGAAAGTGGAGCTGACTTCAAGCGGAGAAATCCGCTGGGTGATTCTCGATTCATACCCGGAACGGGGCACTCGTGCGGCCGAAGATTATCTGCCCCTGCTTCGGCGAGTCGCCCGAGTGCTGGCGCGATTTCCGGAAAGGCGAATTCGATGGGAAGGGCATGCGGATCCTGGCGAGGCAGGAGCGATGCCATCCGCCGAGGGCTCGCGCGCGCTGGCGCTTGCATCGATGGAGCGCGCCGAATGGATGGATCAGTTCATGACGCAGGAGTGGAAGTCCTTGGGTGGTGCCGCGCTGCGAAGAAGTTCCGCAGAGATCGCTGGATTTGCTGCATCGAGGCCGCTTCGGCTCGAATCCTCCCGCTGGTCTCAGGCCAGGAATCGTCGAGTCGAACTCGTCATCCTGCCGCGAAGCGGCCCGATTGCAGAAAAGTAGGCGTGATCCTCGAATCAGGGAGCCGGCGGCGTGAACTGGATCGTCAACGTGTGGACGTTCGGCACGGTCGCGCTCCGCTGGGTCACTGCAGCGTTTGCAGCCAAAGGGCTGTTGATGGCGTCGGCCACGCGAACGGTCTGCACCGTGGTCTGGATCGCGATCTGAACGTTGGTCGTTACTGCAGTCGTGATTGCGCCCAGGCCGCTCGTCAACGCCGATCCTCCGGACGAAGTCGAAGCGGAGGTGGTCGAAGCGGAGGTAGTTGAAGACGGCGATCGAGCGGAATCGCTCGGCGTAGCGGGCGCTGCGCCGGTCGCCGGGGTATCGGCCGAAGCCGTCCGCTGGTCCTTCTTCGCGCCCGAGCTGCCGCCTTCGGCCTGCCGACTCTCTGAAGCTCCGGTATCACCTGCGGGGGCACGGCTCTCCGAGCGAGACGCTTCGCGACGCTCTTCGCGTTTTTCTTCGCGCTTGGCCTGGGCCTCTTCATCGCGGGTCGTGCCTTGGATCGTAGCAGCCTGCTCGAACGTCTTGTCCTGGACTCGAGCGACGGTGGCCACTTCCGAAAGTTTTTGCTGGTCGAGCTGCCGAACTTCCGGCGCTCCGCTTGCGACACCCGGGCTCTGCGGGGGCGGCACGCCTCCCGATACGAGCTGCATGCCCGGGCTCAGGATTGCCGGAGCTGCGGCAGGAGGCGCCGACCCCTGTCCGGATCGCGATGCCGCCGTTCCGCCGTTCGGCGAGGGTGGCGGCGTTCCGACCTCGACCTTGCCCTGGAGCACGGTCACTTCGGTTTTTGGAAGCTCTCCCCGGGCCATGGTGCCCGAAAGGGACGGAAGTTCTCCAGGCTTCGCCGACAGCACCTGATTGAGCTGCTTCATGTCGCCCAGCTCGGATTTGACGATGAATTCGGTTCCACGAACCCCCATGGTCGCGCTCGCGGTGCGCACCTTGAAGTGGCTCTTGCCCTCGAGTTTCTGGGTGACTCCGGCTCGGAGTGTGCCATAGGCGACGGTGGCATCGACCTCGCGCTGGCCTCCGGCGCCGGCTTTCATCTGATCCAGCTTGAACAGGCTGCTCGGTCCGATATCCATGATCGAGCGGTCCTTGAGCAGGAGCTTGATCCTGCCGTCGCTCGGCGTGGTGATGATGTCACCCACCCAGACTTCCTTGCCCGGAAGGGCAGGGCGGAGGTCGCGAGATGCGCTCCCGCTTTCCTGCCGAATCATGACCTTTCCAGAAACGCTGACGATGTTTCCGGCGGGCGTGCGGCCGCCTTCGGCTCCCGAGGCGACCCGGGGGACGATGCAAGGAACCATGCAGGCGATGAGGCCCAGCAGAATCGGGCGCATCCAGAAGGTTCGGCTCATCTTTTTGATTCTAGGCGAACGAACACGATGCGCCAATTTGTCGACGCCGGCACATGGGTTTTCTTCGACACACCTGAAAATCTTGGTGCTACTCTGTGGACATGCCATCTCGCGGCTCCGCAACCCTTCGAAAGCTCGACGCATTTGGGTCTCCTTTGCGGTTCCTGCTCGGACTTGGCCTGGTAGTAGGAACAGTTTCGCCCTCATCCTTGGTCTTAGCGGCAGAAAGCCACCCCGGACTTGAGGCCGAAGCCACGTATTCGGAAGCCGTCATCGCGTACCATCAGCGCAAGCTGAAGCTCTCGCTCCAGATCATCGATGGGCTTCTGAAGCAGTATCCCAGTGACCTGCAGTCGCTCGAGTTGAAATCGCTGAACCTGAAGGAGCTGGGCCGAGAAAAAGAGCGCGTGCCGCTTCTTCGAAAGATTCTCGAGGTGAAGCCTGAAAACGAGCGGGGACCCGTGCATTTCGAACTCGGGCTCCTCCAGCAGAAGGGCGGCAGGCTCGATGATGCGCGCAAAAGCTTCGAGGCGTCGGCAGCTCTCGGATTCAACGTGGTTCCGGCGCGGCTCCTGGCCGGAATGATTGCCTTCAATGCAGCCGACATGGCCGGAACTGAAATGAACATGCGCGAGGTCCGCAGCCTCGGCAGCACGGACATGCAGATTGCCGGCTCTTATTACCTGGGCCTCGTCAACTTCAAGCGCGGTAGTGCGGCGCTCGGAGCCGCGTACCTGCTCGAGGCGCGGCAGCTGGCGCTCAAAAATCCCGGGCTCCCGCTCGCGCGAGAACTCATCGGGCCGATCGAGCAGGTGCTCGAGCCCTTCCGAAAATCACAGTGGTTCACGAACATCTCGGTGCTGGGCCAGTATGATTCGAACATCCTGCAGCTGCCCACGAGCGCCACCGTGCAGCAGGGGTCCAGCCAAGCCACGCCGAAAACCACGATCCTGGCGGGCTTTGGCTATCTCGGTGCTCCGCTGGCGGAGCTGCAGTTCCTTCCGAGCTATCGATTCAACACGAACAAGAACTTCGGATCGGGCTTGGAGTCCTTCGAGTACGCCAGCAACACGCTCGCATTGGCGGTCAACTGGCGTCCACTCGCTCGTTTCACTGCGGGCGTGAAGGGCGAGCTCACTCATTCGTTCCAGAATTCCCAGGGCTCCTACCGTTCCTTCACCGCGGCCGGCGATGCAGGGCCCTACCTCAAGTGGACCCAGAGCGAGAGCCTGCAGTTCCAGCTCGAAGGCTCGATCCGTCCGCTCATCAATTTTGCGCAGTCCGATTTCGGGGGAACGGGCAGGGGACTTCGGCTGAGTTATCGTCGCGATGGCGCCACCCGGTTTTGGAATCCCACGTTCACGCTCGGTCGTGATTTTTCCGGAACCCGCAATGCAACCTTCCGGACGACGGCAAACGCGCTGTCGATCTCGAACCTGGTTCGCCTTCCGGGAGACCACCAGCTGACACCCGGAATCGACTACGTGCGCACGGATTACCTCGATGCGGACCCGGTTCGACTCGACAAGACGCTCGTGCTTCGGATGGCGTATGCGCGACCGGTTTCCGCGCGCTGGACCACCCTCGGAGACCTGTCCTTCACTTCCAATCGTTCGAATCTGCCGGGCTCGTTCACCTTCGAGCGCTGGGTGGCTTCCGTCGGATTCAGCTACTCGCGCTGAGGGTCGAAGCAAAAAAAACCGCCTGGCTTTCGCACAGGCGGTGATTTTCGAATCAGCTTTTTTTGGTGGAGCTAAGCGGGGTCGAACCGCTGACCTCTACAATGCCATTGTAGCGCTCTACCAACTGAGCTATAGCCCCACGCTCCAAAAAAAGCGGAATGGCGAAACAGATACCGACGCCCGGCGTTCTTTGCAAGCGGCAATTTGCGTGAACGACCTTACCGCGTGAGAGCTCGGTTTTCGGCTGAAGAAAACTTGAGCGTCGCGAGGCGTTCGCGCGCAGCAAGGTAGCGACGACTCACCCGATCAAATAGGCTGATGGAGCGGTCCTCTTCGATTCCGGAGCGATAGGGTCCGGCGCCGCCAGTCTTCGAGAACTGCTCGGCTCTCGATCCTGCCGCACCTTCTTCGGGCTTCTTGTTCATGCCTTCCATGAGGTCTCCGAGAGCCTGTCCGACCGAGGCCATCGGGTCGGACTCGCTGCTCGAGCCTCCGCCGCCTCCGCTGGACGCATAGGTGCTCGAGGGAACGCCTCGAGCCTGTCCTTCCGCTTGGGCAATGGCGGCCTGCACCTGGGCCTTGCCCTGTTCTCCGAGAGCCTCCCCGGCGATCGAGTTGATGATCGACGCGGCATTTCCCTGCCCCATGAGCTTGTCGATCGGAAGACGGCTGCTTCTTTCCAGCATCGGAATGAAATCCCCGCGTTTTGCGGCCGGAGGAAGCGGGACGCCCTTGGCCGAGATGCAATTCAGCTGGCTGGCGAATCCGCCGCTGCAAACTTTCGAACTATCGAGCAGCGGCCGCAGCCGGGTGCCGTCATGGGCGCTCACGCCACCCGCGACACTTTCCATGTTTCCGCTGCCGACGCTTCCGCCCACCGCCGCCAGGGCTCCAGCGACCGTAGGAGAGGTTCCTCCCGGCACGCCCTCAGGAGTGACGAGGGCACCGTCGACGAGCTCTGCAGCTTTCTTCCGATTCTCCTCGGCGGATTTTTCAGAATCTTTGGCGCCCATGAAGTTCATGATCGACATGCCCGTTTCGACGGCGGCGGTCATGCACGACATTTTTTGCCCCTTTTTGGCGGCCTGATTTCCGGATTGAATCGACGCTGAGTTTGCTGCCGTGGGAGGACCCGCGCTAAGACCGGCCTTTGCCGCATTTCCTGCCGCAATGGCAGCCCCCTGCCCTCCGGAAGTGATCAGTCCGTAGGCCCCCATCAGCGCACCGACGGCACCGGTGAACTGCTTGGTCACGACGACGTCACCCACTGCCGCCGCAATGGAGGCACCCGAGCAGACCTGGCCCATGGTGATTTCACCTGCGCCGAACGCGAAGTTCGAGACGCACGGAATCATGCAGAGTCCCGCCACGCCCGCGTGAACGCCCCCGAGCATCTTCTGATTCTTTGCCGCTTCATCGGCGGCCTCTGCAGCCGCGCAAAACTCGCCCACCTGCTGGAGCGCCTCTTCTGACATTCCGTCCTTTTGAGTGCAGGGGTCTCCGGTGCGATTCAGCGGCCTGCTGGAAATCGCGGCCGGCGCTTCGGCCGGTTTTTCTGCAGGCGCTTCCGATACCACCGGTGCGCTCGGAGTTGCCTGAGGGGCTGATGAGGTTGAGCTATCCGGCGTGAGCGACATCGTCGAAGTCGCTGACGGAAGCGGAGTGGAGTTGGCGAGTGGTGCCGAGGTCGCGGAGGCTGCCGGGTCCACCGTCGACTGTTCGACGTTCATCATCCTGACGCGTCCCCGAAAATTCTGTTCGGTTCCTGCACCGGCGATGACGGCCTGTGACCAGAGGCTGAATGCGGCTCCAATGAGGAGCATTCCTGCAACTCTCATAGAATCTACCCCTCCCCAGTACTTCTCAGAACAATGCAACCCGACCAGCCTTCGCCTTCTGCTGATAGGCCTGATGCACGCGCTGGAAGATGTTCACGTTCTTGTCGAGGAACGAGTAGGGCACTTCCGATGCCGGATCGCGTCCGAACTCTTCCAGGTTGGGCTTTTCGGCCATTTGGTCTTCCTTGCCGGCACCCATGAGCTTTTCGATCATGCCGGAGAGGTCGGGACCATCGGCGCCGCCAGCGCCACCGCCGCCGCCTCCACGAGAATATCCGCCGCTTCCGGAACCCCCCGCATAACGCGGATCCGCCTCGCGGGGGAGGGCGCCGCCCTGGCCTGCATCGCCGGGATTCTCTCCGCCACCGCCGGCAATTCCTGCTCCGGAGATTCCGCCACCCGATCCGCTATCGGGCGAGCCCGGAGCGTTGAAGAGCTGCGGTCCGGGAGTCGGAAGTCCGGCAAAGCCCTTCGGCTCCACTCCGATCGGAATCGGCTTCTCATCGTCGTTCGTGTCGTTCTCGGGCGCGAGCGCAGAAGTCTGCTCCGGACCGGGAGTCGGTTCGACTCCGCCGAGCACGGGTGGGGCCATGCCGTAGAACGGCGCCGGAACAGCGGCATTGCCCGGAGCCAGAAGAGGCATGGCAATGCTGCCGTTCTTGCCCTCAAACTGCTTGAGCTCCTTCGCCGCGGTATCCATCTGCTTGGCCGCCTGCTTTTGAGCAAAGGCGTTGGCCAGCGATCCGAGGCCATTGATGAGCTGGCTCAGCATCTCGCCCTTGGAAGCCTTCTCGGCAGCCTTCTGCTCCTCGACGCCGTCACGACCGATTCGACCGAGGAGGTCGGTGACGTGCTTTTCCTTATGCTTGGCCGAGGGATCGTTGTAGAGGCCGGTCTCCTGGCCAGTGGTCGGATCCTTCTTCGCCACGTCCGTCCAGGAACCGGCTTCGTTCAGACGAAAGTTCTGAATGGCCTGCTGAGCAGCCTTCGCTGCGCCAGTGGAGGCAGGTGACTTCGATTCCTGGATGTCGCC
Source organism: Bdellovibrionia bacterium (assembly GCA_044347055.1). Taxonomy (GTDB): domain Bacteria; phylum Bdellovibrionota; class UBA1018; order UBA1018; family UBA1018; genus CAIOHW01. The sequence goes on from JBIIXZ010000038.1 coordinate 11,854, forward strand.
AGTGGCAGCCCCGCCCGAGCCGGCAGCGATGGCGCTGGCCTCGCCCGAACTGCGCTCAACGGTCACCTGAACGTTGCCGAGGTCTTTCAACGTTTTTCCCGCATCCTTGTGCTTGCGACGGTTGCGGTCGTTTTGGAAGGCGAGTCCCAGGTTCATGACTCCCTGGATGGCGGAAATCTGCGACGCGCGGTTGGCGACACTGCTTCCTGCATCGAGCGCTCCGCTCTGCGTTCCTGAGTTCTGAGCCTGGGCAGATGCTCCGACGCCGGCGATTCCTACTGCAGCCGCGCCACCCACTTGTCCCGCCTGGTGCATGACTCGCGAGGTGTCGACGGTCGTGTGCGTGTCGTCGCATCCCCATTCTTTGTTTGCGACCGAGGAGCGCGCGCAGCGATCGCCATCATCTTTCAGCTTAAAGTTGTGATCTTCCTTGTACCCGTCGTACGGTCCGCCAACTTCTCCGGCTTTCGAGGTGTCGGCGACCTGGGGGGAGCCGTTAGAATTGGAGTCGCTGGTGCCGGGTTGTTTGCCCGACTTTTCTTTGGTAGCCGGCTTCGCGGCAGCCTGAAGTTTTTTAAGTTCCGCTTGAGCAGCTTCAAGATCCTCATTGGCGGCATCAAGAGCAGCCTGCTGTGCGTCACAGTGGCCTTCATTGCCCGGTTGATGGGGAAGGGCAAGGTCTGCGCACTGATTGTGGAGAGCCAAAGCTGATTTTTGGGCGCTTACTAGTTCATTAACGCGTTGCTGCGCCCGTGCAATGTCTCCATTCGCGACGGCGAAAGCGGGCTGAAGAAGCGCCCCGAGCAACAGGGCACACCCAGCAGACCTAAAAGTCTTATCTTTGTTTCGAGTCACCATACCGGATCCCCCGATCCCAATTACGACCCTGCATCACCCCACGCAGTGGTCACCTCCAAATAGCCTGAAGTCTTTGCTGCGCCTCGTCAAAATGTGTCATTTCTGACCCGTACGAGACTTGGTCGATAACGTCTCAAACACCGTTAAAACGGGTTTCGCTCGGCTGTAAGAAACGTCTCTTTTTCATCCTGAACCCGAGGCTCCGACGTCGAAGCTCATCTCACTCCGACGCCGAAGCTCGTCCACCGGAGCACACTCTCCGGGCAGCCGATCGGACTTCACGAGATTGTGCGTCGAGCAGAGCAGCTGCAGGTTTGCGAGCTCATGGCCCCCGCCCCAGGCGCGTGGCATGCGGTGGTCCAGCTGAAGGCGATGCGTACGCGTGCAGCGCTCTCCGGTCGACAGTCGCTGCTCGCAGCGCCGCTCCGCACGTCGCCACACTTCTCGGCGAAGGGCGGTCGGAACGAAGCGACTCGCTCGAGCGCGCGGACCCGGTCGAGGCGTCGACGCTGAAACGGACACCTTGCTGACAGACTCACCGGAAGTCTGTGCGTTCACTTTTCCTTCGAGCTTCTGAAGCGCCAGATCCGCCAGCATCTCGATCTGCTCGACCAGCGACGGATTCGGATTTCGATGCGCCAGTCGGTCGCGAAGGCGCCGGAGCTTGGCCTGAAGTTCCGGACCGATGACGACGTTGACCTGCACGCTCTGACCGTCGATAGATCTCGGGCGCTCGCGAAGCGCGGCCGCCACCCGGGGCGATCGCGCGGCGAGTAGTGCCTCGGTCTCTCGTGACGACTTTCCTTCGATCTGCTTCACGAGCAGCTGCAGCTCCGACGTCGGAGTGATCGAACCGCTCAGGCGCTTTTCGGCCGAAATGAAATGCTGCACCTGGCTTGCGGTCGACAGGGTGAGCGCGCCCGTGCGGAGCTTTTCCTCGACCTCCGGAACCCGCGCCATCAGGCGCATGGCGCTGATGCGCCGGTTTGCGGCGCCGTCCGAATATCCCAGCCCGCGAACCAGGTACTCGTGCAACGAGCCGTGCGACCCCGAGTACAGTCGCCTGCGCTCAATTTCTCGAAGGTGATGGAGCAGGGCGATTCCCGCGCGACGCTCTTCGAGTGCCAGCTCGCGCGCGCGACGAAGCAGGTCGGAATCATTCAGTGACTGGACGTTCGATTCGGAAGGAGAATTTTTCATGAGGGCAGGTCTAGCACGGGTTTTTCAGGACATTTTTTGGCACCTCACGGCCTTCTGGCGACGCTTTTCGTGCGCGAATGCCGGCCGGAGGTGTTTTTCGCGGGTTCCGCGTTTCTGGGGAATTCTCGTCCGCGATATCTCATTTCATCAGGGTGAGTGCGGGTCCTCGGGTTCGTTTTAAGAAACCCTGTCAAAATAAAAATGCGCTCGAAAAAGCTCTTTATGGGAATGCGCACGCGCCGCTCCGCAGCTCCACTCCGACGCCGCTCCGCAGCTCCACTCCGACGCCGCTCCGCAGCTCCACTCCGACGCCGCTCCGCAGCTCCACTCCGACGCCGCTCCGCAGCTCCACTCCGACGCCGCTCCGCAGCTCCACTCCGACGTCATTAACGCGCCGCACCCACTTGCCCCACGCATCCATGCCGACGCCCGCCTGCAGCGCGAGCGCCGCGACGCCGGCCGCGCAGGTGCGCTGCAGTCCGAGTTCCCCCTTTGCCGACCGGCAAATCGTCTGCCATACTCGGCGAGACTCATCTCAAGGAGAACTCGACCGTGACCTCGAAAAAGACTTCTGCTGTGGCGACCATGACCGAATTTCTCGGAGGCAAGCTCTGGTACATCCGCGAAGGCGGCGAGGTGACCGTGGGGCTGATGGCCTCCACGATCGAGGACATCGGCGCCGTGCAGTCGGTGGATTTTCCGGACACCTCCGGATCCGTCGAGGCCGGTGATGTCATCGCGATCATCGAAGGCGATCGCGACACCTTCGAGGTGACCGCCCCGATGGACGGCTTCATCCTCGAGGTCAACGGCGCTGCCGAGGACGAGCCGAACATCATTTCCGATGATCCCACGGAAGAAGGCTGGATCATCAAGCTCGAGCCCATGGATCTCGACGAGTCCGAAGACGAGGACGAAGACGAAGACCTCGACGATGAGGATGAAGACGAGGACGAGGACTTCGATGACGAGGACTTCGACGATGAAGACGAAGACGAAGACTTCGATGACGAAGACGATGAAGACGAGGACTCCGAAGAAGAAGAGTCCGACGACGACGATCGTCGTCGCTGATCCTTCCGATTCGCACCCGGAGGCTCCTCGCCCCGACCATTCGGGTCCGGACTGGACGAGCGCCATCTTCGCGGTCGGCCATCAGCCTGCCGTCGAGTGGACCGAATCGCAGCGACAGCTCTTTCAATCCTTTCAGTCCAACCTGGTGTCGCTGCTGTCTCACGAGCTGCGAACACCGCTCATGTCCATTCTCAATGCGCTGTCGGCGCTCGATGAGCAGGGAGCCCCGCTGGGCTCCATGAGCATGCCCGAGGCCCTCGAGATGGCTCGAAAGAACGCCCGGAAGCTTGAAGGCGCGCTCTCGACCGTGCTGGACCTTGCGGCATGGGAGGCCGGCGTCCTCCAGGTTCATGTCGGAGAGAGCTCGCTCGATCAGTGCATCCGGCAAAGCACGCTGGCACGTCTGTCTCCGGAAGCCCGTCAGCCAGGGCGTGAAGCCCCGATCCTTGCTGATCCGGCGAAGCTCTCTCGGGCGCTGTCGCGGCTCCAGGATTTTGCGGAATCGTGCGGAACCGGTCTTCGACTCGAAACCCGGCCCGATCACCTCATTCTGGAATCGACGCTCAACACTCAGGCGCTTTCGGAACAAGACTGGCAAACGCTCTGGCATGAAGTGCTGGTGGCGCGCGAAGCGGGAGGAAGCCTTCCGCTGCACGTTTTTGCCGGCGTGCTGCAGAACGAACGCGATTTCCTGTCGCGTTCCCGCGAAGGGCTTGGGGCAGAGCTGCACCTGGTTGCCGAAGTTCTGCGCCAGCACGAAGCCTCGTTTGAAGCCGGGATCCATCGCACCCCACAGGGCTCGATCCTTCGATTCGAAATGCAATTTCCGAAAATCGAAGGACCACGGCCCATTGCCCGGGTCCTGCAGTCACGAATCTGGAGGCCAGGCGCCACTGCTCCAGGCCACGTGCGGATTCGGGCGCATGCCCGGCCTGTCGAGGGCGCGTTTGCGGTCGTTCCGGGCAAGGGACCCTGGGTCGAGATCTTGGATGGAACCGGAAGCGCGAGCAGGACGGATCCAGGCCAGGCTGCCGAACTTCGCTGCCCGGAGCACGGCCATGACGCCGAAGCGCTGCTGGCGGAGGTTCTGTCCCAGCTAAGTCGTGTCACTTCGGACACGGATTGACGGCCGGCACGCAGCGACTGATTCTGAATAGGTGAGAGAGTGGCACCCGTTTTCGCCGCTTTCACGGATCCGGAAGATCCGTGGCAGGGCGGCTCTTCAGGTATTCGTCATCCTGACGCTGTCGACGGCGGTGTTCGCGCATGCCGCGCCAAAATCGAAAGAAGTCGCGCGTCCCAGCGGCTCCGAGGCTCAGCCGTGTCGGAATACGCAGCAGCTCTGGGTGAGCCAGCCGCTGCTCGAAAAGCTGTC
>JBIIXZ010000190.1:0-5038 GCA_044347055.1 Bdellovibrionia bacterium
GGAGCATTCACACCCCGCCAGCCCGAGCCTCTGCCCCGAACTGGGCCGACACTCCCCCGGCTCCTCGGAATCGCCTGCAGAAGCAGCCTCTGGACATGAGCCATCCTGAGGTCGAGGCTCTCCTCACCGCTCGGATGGTCCGATTTGAAAACCCGGAGAAGGTCCGCGCCACTGCCTCACAGATCATCCGACTCTGCCACCTGCTGGGCTTTCAGCCCTCATTCATTCTGGCCGTCATCGAGCATGAAAGCAGCTTCAAGAGCCACATCGTCTCTCCTGCAGGGGCGATCGGACTGATGCAGCTCCTCCCCGCGACCGCACGTATTGTCGGAAGCCAGATCGGAATCGATGTTCCTCACGGCGGACCCAACCTCAAGGATCCGGTCGTGAACGTCACCCTGGGGATGCATTACCTGGCGCAGCTCCAGGATGACTTCAAGACTCCCGCATCCACTTTGGCGGCCTATAACCTTGGCCCGCAACGCTGGGTCCAGTACCTCGAAAAGCCCGCGCGCGATCGCCCCCGTTCGGTGGCAAAATATGTCTCGCTGATTGAGCGCACCTCAAAAGAGATGCAGCAGGCAGGAAAACTCGCTTACCGGAAAGCGATGCCGTAACGAACCACCTGCTTCGAGACCTGAAGCGTCTCAGCCGGATCAATCGACGCGGCGTGGGTTCGAGTCCACTCCATGAGCTCCGGGGTGCAGCTTCGTCGATACGCCTTCACTTTCCGAGCACCTTCCAGCCCGAGAAGCTTCGCGCAGCTCTGGACTCCGTCGATGAAGTCCCACATGCGCTGCGGGTCGTAGATATCGAGCGGACGATCGGCGATGCCCGCATGATTCCACCGCGCCCCGGTACGTCCGAAAAGGATATCGAGGACGGACACCTTCATGCGGTCGCCGGTCGATGGATCCTTCTTTCCGATCAGCGACTCCGAAATCGAAAAGCGCCTCGAGAAAAAGCGCTCGAAATCATCGGTGTGCACCCCGAGCAGCTTCAGGAAGGAGACTCCGTAGGCCGTGCAGCCTCCGCCCAGCGGAATGCCGGTTTCACCGGCCCGGACACGCCGAAAATTCTCGATCGGATCACGAAGCGGAAAACCGTAATAAAGGATCCTGTCCGGACCGAGCTTGCGCCACTGATGGAGCGGTATCGACCCGTCATACGACCGCTCTCGATAAAGCGAGACGTACTCGTGGATCTCGGAGCACTGCGAAGGCTCAACCTCAAAACGCATGAATTTTGAGTGCATCTTCCGCGGTACGATCCCATCCCATTCGAATCGTCCGGGATTCGTGACCACCTGATCACGCGACACCTCATCACTGACCAGCTCGCCATCCGGATACAGCTTGAAGAGCACCTTCATGCCGATCTGGTTCTGCAAAAGATCGCGTCGATCCACAGCCGAGTCATTTTGCCCGGTCATGCCGACCCAGCCGGTGCGACGCTCGCCCCGCTCGTCGCGGCAGTCGAAGTGGATGACCACATGTCCGAGCGCCGTTTCACGCGCGCCCGTGGCAGCACCCCCCTGGCTGGCCAACGTCGAGTGGAGCGTCGACCAGAGCAGCGATCGAGGCGAGCTCCAATCAATTCGTCGGGCTGAGGGGTTGATGAAGAGATGCAGCGAACCGGACCCTTCTGAGGCGTGGGCTGCCGACCCGGCCAGAGTCGAGAGCGTGCAAGCGAGGGAGGCAACTGCGAGCCCAAATTTCCATCCTGGAAAGCTCATTCATCGATAGTAACCGAAAGAACGAAAAGACGCTCGACGCACGCTTTAGCGGACAGCAGGCTCGGCAAAAACTGCCGACTCGGCACTCGTGCATTCGATGTAGGACAGCACGAGCGAGATCCAGAGCAGGTTTGCCACGAGCAGGTGCAGCAATTGGAGCACCAGGGGCGCGGCGAGGAGGACATTCGCTGCGCCAATGACCATGTTCGTCAGCAGGAACACCAGCGCACGCCGCGACCACGCGCTTCGCTGCGACTGAAGCCACGAAATCGCCAGGCCCATCCAGAAAAGTGCCAAAAGCGGATGAAAAACCCGGAGCCGTTCTAGAAAATGGGCATCCTTCGCCCAGTCGCGAATCCATCCCTGCCGAAAAGAGGAGACCTCAAAGAGCGTATCGCCCAATGCGGTCAGCGCACCGGTGCCGGCAAGGATCACGAAACCGACCAGCACCCAGGCTCCCTGCCGATGAGCCGCCGAGGCCACCGGAAGGACTCGCGCCCGATCAGTCGATCGTGCCCGCGCCGCGGCCCAGCTCGTGAGTGCCAGCACGCCGACCAGAATGCAGGTGTTTCCGAGATGCAGCACAATGGATACCGCACGATCCACCGATCGGTCATGCTCGACGAGACGAAGCAGGACCAGGCCAGCGCCGATCAGTGCCTCGACCACGATCGCCACCATCGACCAGCCTGCAAGCCTCCGAATGACGTGCCCGCGAGGATACAGCCGGAAGGCAAAATGCCCGAGGGCAAAGACCAGAAGCAGACTCAGTCCTGAGGTGAGCCGGTGCGTGAACTCGATGATGGTCTGGTACCTTGACAGCGAGGGCAGCATTTCACCGTTGCAAAGCGGCCAATGCTGGCCGCAGCCGGCTCCCGACCCCGTGGCCCGAACGAGCGCCCCCCAGAGAATCACGCCGACCACGAAGACCAGGGTGCCGACGCAGAGATACTGAAAGCGCTTCGGATCCATCCAGGCATGAATTCTGTTCCAGGCGGCACGCAGCATGGAGCCTTTATAGCGGTTTTGAGGTAGATAAGAAACGTGGCATCCCTGATTGAAGCCTGTTTCTTTCCGCTCGAAGGCATCGTTTTCTTTCCGTCGGCAACACTGCCGCTGAACATCTTTGAGCCCCGTTACCTGTCGATGACGGACCACCTCTTTCAACATTCCATGCCGCTCGTTTTGAGCGACCTGGACCCGACCGATCCGGAAAGCTGGAGTCCGGGCAAATCGCTCATCGCCGGGATGGGAGCCGTCCACCTGTTTGAACAGCGTCAGGATGGAACCCGAGTGATTCTCGTGAGGGGAACCTCACGAATCCGACTCGTCTCAGTGCTTCAGGAAAAACCCTTCATCCGGTGCCAGGTCGAGCCCCTACTCGACGAGGCGGAGCTTCACGCCGGAAACCTCTTTTTTCTGCAGCGCCTCAAGCAGGGCCTGAACCAGTGGGCCGAAGAGACGCTTCCGGACGCGGAGTCGCGCCAGGCCTTTCAGGGGGGGCTCGAGAACCCGCAAAAAGTGGTCGAGCTCTACTCTCACTACCGGGTGCAGGACGTGGATGTCCGACAGCAGATTCTGGAGCTTTCCGACATCAATCGCCGCATCGAACTCCTCCGGCGCGTGCTGTGAGCTTGATCCACCGCCGGCCTGCTGGTACGGTTTCAGTCATCTGAAGCGCACTCATAGCTCAATTGGATAGAGCATCAGACTTCGGATCTGAGGGTTAGAGGTTCGAGTCCTCTTGAGTGCGCCATTTTTTTCGGCATCAAACCCTTCAGAACCATTCACGAAACCGGGAAAGCCTCCCGACGTCTGACTTGTCCTCACGTTAAGCGGATTTTGCTCGCGGAGCAATAGCGGAGCACGACCCTCTTTCGGTTCGGATTGCTGCATCTCGCCGCCAGAACTTCCCGAAAGCTGCATCTGGCGCGCGAGAATCTGCTGCAAAATCGTCGACGTCTGAGCCGAAATCTCGGTCGCGGGAGTACCTTCGAGAGTTTGCACCAGGGTCTCAAGCACCTCACTCAGGCTCATCGCGGTCGCAGGTTCGCGATGCAGGTACTCGTCACGCACTTTGAGATCACCATCCAGAAGATGCGTGTATACGCGGCTCGTGATCGAAATATCGGCGTGTCCGAGCATCATCGACACCTTCTTGATGCTCCAGCCGGCGCGAAGCTTGTTGCTGCCCCAGCTATGCCGGAGCGTATGAAGGTCGACTCGTTTTTGGATTCCAGCCTTTTTCACGGCCTTTTTAAGGGGCACCAGAAACGAGCCCGGATCCATCGGCTTTCCGTCAGGCCTGGTAAACACCAAGGCACCCCGTCGGGGCATCGCCTGAAAGGCCTTCCGAACCGCGGGCTCCATCGGAATCCGTCGCTGCTCGGCCGTCTTGCTGTTTCGGATATGAATGAATCCATCGGCAAAATCGAGATCGCGCCATTCGAGCGCCAGAGCCTCGGACCGACGCATTCCAGTGCCAGCAAGAATCGTGATCATCTGAAACAGCCGCCTCGAGCGCCGCTGGGCACATTGGGCGAGCACGGCCTCGACTTCGGATGGCAGCAGGAAGTTGATCTCTCGGGTCGTGGCCTGCTTCGGAAAGAGGCGACTGAAATCCTTCACCGTTTTAGCCGGATTCGGGTGGCCGCTCAGCTCCTCAAAGTAGCCACCAATGAGCGACAGAGCCAGGTGGTACTGCTTGATGGTTTTGTGAGAGAGGCCTTCACTCTTGAGCCTCAGATAGAACTGAATCAATCGCTCACGGTTCAACCGCAGCACGGGTTGATCGCCAAAGGCTGACAGAATTCGTCCTTCAAATCTGGAGCGCAGAACCGTCTGCCAGCCTTCAGAAACCCCCTGAAAACGTGCCGACTCGTAGTACCGCTCGATCACTTCGACCACGCGAAGCGAGGCGAATTCATCCGCTTTGGGAGTGGGATCATTTCCTTTCAAGAGCTCGCTTCGAACCCGGATCTCCAGAGCCTGGGCTTCCGCCTTCGTTCGCCCTCCGGCCATCGAGCGCCAGAGCTGAGTTTTCGGGTCTTTCCAGCGGACGACCCAGGTGGTTCCTCCGCTCTTGTGCTTTTTCTTGTAGAGATAGGTCCGAACCGGATTCATCGTCGGCCTCCACTTCAGGGTTGGCGGAGCTGGTACTCGCGCCGGAGCCACGAGATCAGCTCCGTTCGAGCAACGCGGACATTCCGCCCCACCACCAGCTTGTTGAGCCTGCGGGCCTCTTCAACCCGCCTCGTCCAATTGTAGACCGCTTTTCTCGGAACCCCCAAAAATCCGGCGATA
>JBIIXZ010000191.1:0-5024 GCA_044347055.1 Bdellovibrionia bacterium
GGGGGAGTTCATGAATGATTTCCAGCCTCAAGAAACCATAAAGCAGGGGGGCTTTCAATCCGTGAACTTGCTTTTGGGGGGTTTGTCCTTAGACTCTCTTCCATGCGCACCCCTGTCATGATGGTTCGAGTCCTTTCGCTGGTTTCGGTCGCTTCCGTCCTTGCGTCCTGCGGGCCCAAGGCCTTCACCAAGGGTGAGTACGATGATCCGCAGCGCGTGGCTTTGCTTGATGACAAGTTCAACGAGGCCGACATGCAGCAGATGGCCGATACGATCGTCCAGGCGATGATCGCCTGTGACTCGGTGGCGCAGGCCGCCCAGAAGCCCGTAGTCGCGGTCGAGAAGGTGGCCAACCGCACGGAAGAGCACATCGACACGACCTCGCTGACGGACAAGATCCGCACCGCATTGATCAAGTCCAAGAAAGTACGCTTCGTCGACAAGTCCGGACGCGCCGCGCTGGAGGAGGAGTACCAGTACGGCGAGAGCGGAAACGTTTCGTCAGCCACTGCCAAGAAGCGAGGCAAGCAGACGGGCGTCGACTACCTGCTGGGCGGATCGATTGCCACGAACGTGCAGGAAGTCGGCAACGACAAGCTGATCTACTACAAGCTGACGATGAATCTCACCAACGTCGACAGCTCTGAAATTGACTGCACGGAAGAACGCGAGATCCGGAAGAAGTATCGCAAGCGCAGCGTGGGCCTTTGAATCCTGAAAGTGCGCGAGCACTTTGAAATGCGCGGACGCTTCGATGCGTGACATCCGGATCCTCTTCCTCCTGCTTGCCCTTCCGTTGTTGGGTGCGTGTGCCTCGGCGCGAATGCGGGATGATGAGGTGGATCGGCTGTTCCGCTCCTCGAAGTACGCGGATGCCGCCGAGATCCTGAAGTCTCGAATCCAGGCAGGAGGCCCGGGAGCGCCCGGATCCAATGATGAGCTGCTCTATCTCCTGGATGCCGGGCTTGCGCTCCATCAGGCCGGAGAGGCCGAGGCGAGCAACGCCTTTTTTTCGCTGGCGGAGAAGCACGTCTCGCTCAACGGATACGCCAGCGTTTCGGAGGAGGCCGGCACTCTACTCACCAGCGAAAACACGAAAGTGTATCGGGGCGAGGACTTCGAGCGGGTACTCATCCACGTCTACAAGGCGTTGAATTACGCAATGCTCGGTGGCCTCGAGAGTGCCCTTGTCGAAGCCCGGCTGGTGAACCGCCGACTGGAGGAGATGAAGCGCGAGGGCGAAAAGCCCTACAAGCAGAACGCGTTCGCCCGATACCTCGCAGCCATTCTTTATGAAGCCGAAGGCGAGTTCAATGATGCCTACGTCGACTACAAAAAGGTCCATGAGCTGGAGCCCGCTTTCCAGCCCGTGGGTCGAGATCTCTGGCGCATGGCCGCAGCCCTCGGCATGCGCGATGAAATGGATCGATGGAAGTCCGTGTTCCAGCTTTCCGATGAGGACGCGCAGCGCCGCACCAACAGCCCTTTGGGCCGCAAGTCCGGTCGAGGCGAGATCATCGTCATTTTCCAGAACGGAATTTCTCCGGTCAAAAGGCCGGACCCCGCCTTTCCGTCGCTTCCGGATTTTGTTCCCCGGTACAATCCGGTGCGAGAGGCGGAAGTTTCCCTGGATGGCGTCGTGGTGGGAAGGACAGTCGTCCTGCACGATATCGAGGCCACTGCGATCTCCAACCTGGGTGAGCGCAAGCTCGCCATGGCGGCAAAACGCGTTGCGGGTCGAGTGACCAAGGCGATCGTGGCCGACCAGATTCGAAGGAAAACAAAGAACGAGGCCCTGGCTTTCCTGACGGAAGTGGCATTGATCGTTTCGGACCAGGCGGACACTCGGTCCTGGAGCCTGCTCCCGCGCGATCTTCAGATCTCGCGCATTTCCGTGGATGCAGGAGTGCATGAGCTTCGAGTCGAGCCCATCGGTGGCGGCGCCGCCGAAACGCGCAGCGTCCAGGTTGATGCGGGCAAGAAAGTATTCCTGAGTTTCAGGTACCTGCCGTAGCTTCAGCGCTTCTTGAGATCGATACGATGGATGGGAATGCCATCCTTGATGAAGAGCTTCTCGAAACAAGTGACATCGGGAAAGGTGAGGGTGCTCGCGGCAGGGTTGCCGGCGTGCAGGTCCGTCGAGCGGAAGGTGATTTCCCAGAGCTCGGCGGTCTTGGCGATGTGCTCCTCCATCCAGGCGAAGTAGCCGGGATGGTCCGTCTTGATCTGGAACGTGCCGCCGGGTGCGAGCACTTCATGGATCATTCGCAGCTTGGAATCGGTGATGAACCGGTTCTTCAGCTGCGACTTCTTCGCCCACGGATCGGGGAAGAACAGGTACAGGTGGTCGATCTCGCCCTTCGCGAACATGAAGGGCAGTCGATCCGCATGTCCCCTGAGGAAGTGGATGTTCTCCAGATTCTTCTTCAGGGCTTTCTCGAAGGCCCTATGGATGGCCTTGAACTTCCAGTCGATTCCGATGAAGCGGTCTCCCGGATTCCGGGCGGCCCACTCCACCACCACATGGCCGGCGTTGCAGCCGATTTCCACGTGGAGCTTCTCTCCATCCCGCTTCTTCCACTGTCCCTGCTTCGCTTCAGTTTCGTTGTCACTGAAGACGATTCCCGGACCTTTCTTCAGCTTCTCCGCATACGGGTTCCGGGAAAGGGCGTAGCGGTACTCGGGATGTTGGATCGGTAGTCCGGTCGGATTCTTCACGGAACAGACGCTTAACAGCTCGTCGAGTTCCGGGGAAGGAGGGAGATGCCGGGGGGCATCCCCCTCCCGTGTTTTCCAATCCGACCGGCCGATCCCGGCGATCCTTGCCAGCACCTTTCCCGACCGTCATCGGGCCGGGAAGGGTGGGGCGTGGCCAGTCCACTGCTAAAAACAACTTACTGGCTCTGATTCAAGGATCTGATCAGCCGATCAACTTCAGGGCGAGCTGCGGATTCTGGTTCGCCTGGCCCAGGACGGAAACCGTTGCCTGGGTGAGGATGTTCGACTTCGTGAGCTCGCTCGTCTCCTCTGCGATGTCCGTGTCGCGGATGCGGCTGTTCGCCGATCCGAGGTTTTCCTGGTAGATCATCAGGTTGTTGATGGTCGACGTCAGGCGGTTCTGGAGAGCGCCGAGGTTGGCTCGGTTGGAGCTCAGGCGGTTCATCGCCGTGTCGAGCTTCTCCAGGTTTCCTTGTGCGCTGCCCTTGTCCGCCGCGGCGAGGTCGCCGATGCCGAGTGCGGCCAGGGTGGAGTCCTTGTCCTGGGTGTCGAACACGAAGCGATCGAGTTCTGAGTTATTGTTGATGCCCACCTGGATGTCCAGGGGCGGGGCGGAATTGTTCAGCAGCTTCTGGCCGTTGAACTCGGTGCTGTTGGCAATCCGGTCCACTTCTGACTTGAGCTGCTGGATTTCCTTGTCGACATACTGGCGTTCCGTGTCGCCGATGGTGTCGGAAGCCGCCTGAATCGACAGTTCGCGCATGCGGACGATGATGTTGCTGATTTCATTCATCGCGCCTTCGGCAACCTGCACGAGGCTCACGCCGTCGTTGGCGTTTCGAGTGGCCTGCTTCATGCTGCGAATCTGCGACTTCAATTTCTCGCTGATTGCGAGTCCTGCGGCATCGTCGCCGGCCTTGTTGATTCGGCTGCCCGATGCGAGGCGTTCGAGCGCCCTCTGCTGGCTCATGTTATTGACGCCGAGGTGTCGCTGCGACGCCAGTGCCTGAATATTGGTATTTACACGCAAACCCATGGTTCATTCCCCCTTAGAGTTGTTTCATTCCAAGTTCCTCCGTGAGTGTTGATGTTCCGTCCAGCGGACCTGCTTGTCCTCTGGTGCAACCAGGAAATCCGTTCCTGCTTGCACAGGACTCATCGGTGAAGTTTTTGCCGCCTTAAGTATTTTTAGACACACCTTTTTTGTCGGGTATTGTCGTTGAAAATTTGACTCTTCATGTTTGAAAAATCCTGAGTTTTTCCGCGAGTGCTGGTGGGATACGAAATCAACATGAGCCTCAGCCAGACGTTTCATTGTCGTCGTTGTGAACAACTCACCAGTGCCCGCGCTACTGGAGCAGGAGGGGGGCGTCGCCCATTTGCAATCACTGGATCTCAGCCTCGATATGCTCCGGATCTTCCGTTTCGCATGAAGCACATCTGCATCGATGTCGCTGTCGATCCGATCGCAAGGACGGTGCGTGGAAAGGTTCGGCATGATCTTCTGGTCGTCTCTCCGGCACAGACCCGGATTCGCATGGATCAGGTGGGATTGACGATTTCCGGCGCAAAGGTCGACGGCAGCCCTGTCGGTTTTGCGGTCGATGGCGACAAGGTCGAGCTCGCGCTCGAAAAACCCTTTCGGCCTGGCCAGGATATTTCAGTCGAGGTCGAGTTCTCGGTCACGAACCCGCGTCGCGGACTGTACTTCACGGGTCCGGATTACCAGGACTCCTCGAAGCCCCACCAGGTCTGGTCGCAGGGACAGGACGAGGACAACCGGTATTGGTTTCCGACCTTCGATTATCCCAATCAGAAGGCCACGACCGAGATGATCGCGACGGTTCCGGCAGGATTCACCGCCGTTTCGAATGGTGCCCTGCTCTCCCGCGAGGTCATCGCGGACTCCTCGCGCTTCCATTATCGGCTCGGGACGCCGCACGTGACCTACCTGATCACCCTGGTCGTCGCCCAGCTCTCGGAATGGGAAGACCGGGGTCCGCGGGGACTTCCCGTCCAGTACTTCGTCGCGCCCGGACGTGAGGAAGATGGTCGACGTGCTTTCTCGAACACACCGAAGATGATTGAATCCTTCGAGAAGGTCATTGGTGTTCCTTACGCCTACGAAAAGTACGCCCAGGTTGCCGTGCAGGACTTCATCTTCGGCGGAATGGAGAACACTTCCGCCACCACGCAGACGGACCAGACTCTCCACGACGAGCGTGCCCACCTTGATTTCTCGAGCGACGGACTCGTCTCGCATGAGCTCGCGCATCAGTGGTTCGGCGATCTCGTCACCTGCCGCG
>JBIIXZ010000192.1:0-4978 GCA_044347055.1 Bdellovibrionia bacterium
AGGCAAGCAGGATGCCCGGACATTGACTCAGGCCTTCGACTGGGGTCTATTTTTGGGCCATGCCGGCGACCCATGTGCAGAACCGCAGCCCCGTGGCTCTCAAGCAGCTCCGTCATGACGGCTGCTTGAGCTACATGGTGTGGGATCGTGCGAGTCACGAGGCGCTGGTGATTGATCCCACCGTGACCGCGCTGGCGGAGATCCGTGAGATCCTGCAGGAAAGCTCGCTCCGGCTGGTGGCCGTGATCGAAACCCATACGCACGCCGATCATCCGTCGAGCAGCCATTCGCTTCGTCAGGAAACCGGAGCAAGAGTCATCATGGGCCGTGGAACGACGAGTGCTCGGGCCGATCGCCTGGTCTCCACTGGAGAAACGATCGCCTTCGGTTCTCAGTTGCTGAAAGTGATCGAGACGCCGGGCCACACACCGGACAGCCTTTGCCTGCTTCATTTCGAAAACGAGCGCCCCAACCTCGTTTTCACGGGCGACACCGTCATGATCGGCGCGACTGGCCGGACCGACTTTCCTTCGGCCGATGCCGCAGCGCTGTTTCGAAGTCTTCGTGCGCTTGAAGAGCACCTTCTCCCGGGCACTCGGATTCTTCCCGCTCACGATTACAGCGATCTGCTCTTCTCGCTCTGGGGAGTCGAGCAGGCGCAGAATGCCCAGATCCGAAATCGTGAGGAGCTCCAGTTCGTCTCCTTCAAGCGTGAGGAGTCACTCGCAGTTCTTGCTGAAGACGTCTTGAAGCTCATCGAATTCAACCTCTCGGCCGAGCCTGGAGAGCCGCCCCGCACCGGAACCGCCAGCGGAGTTGCCACATGCGGTGCTGCGCTTCCGAATCTCGATCGTGTCCCGGCGATCAACGTCCAGAAGTATGCTCCCAAGCTGGAGCTCCACGCTCGCGGAGAGCTGTTCATTGACGTCCGCGAGCCTGCCGAGTTCGACGCTGGCCACATGCCGGGCGCTGAAAATATTCCGCTTTCGGAGCTTGCCCTTCAGTGGGAGCGGCTCGTGGGAGCAAAGAAGGTCTATCTCTCGTGCCAGTCCGGACGAAGAAGCCAGATGGCGGCGAGGACTCTGGATCGGCTGGGTCTCACCGGCGTCGTCAACGTCAGTGGAGGTTTTCAGGCATGGTCCAACGCAGGATTTCCCGTCGAAAAGTAGCCCCTCAGTCCAAAAGGCGCCTCAAGGTTGGCGACATCACGCAGGTTTTGGATCGGCTTGCGCCTGAATCCAGTGCTGAATCCTGGGATAACGTCGGCCTTCTCACCGGAGATCCGGAGTGGAAGACCTCGGCTGCAGTTGTCAGCGTCGATCTGACCGCAGAGGCGATCGCTGCGGCCAAAAAGAGTGGTGCGCGACTGATCGTCAATCATCATCCGTGTATCTTTCCGAAGTCTCGAGGACTGTCTCGCATCACCTCATCCTCGCTCGTCTTTCAGGCCGCTCGCGAAGGAGTCGCCGTCTATGCCTCGCACACGAACTTCGACCGGTGTGCGCTCGACGTTCCGAAGAGAATTGCAGACGCACTGGACGCCCGGATCGTCGGTCGAATGATCGAGCATCCGAGCCAGGCCTTGAAAAAACTGGTCGTATTCGTCCCGGAATCGCATGTGGATGCCGTGCACTCGGCCTTGAGCGATGCGTCGGCGGGCCATGTGGGCAACTACGACTCGTGCGCCTTTCTTTCGGCCGGCGAGGGGCGCTTTCGGGGAAGCGACTCGACGAAGCCGTTCCTGGGCGCGCCCGGGCAGCTCGAACACGCTCAGGAGGTTCGCCTCGAGACCGTCTTTCCTGCGGGAATGGAGCCGGTCGTGCTGCGTGCCCTTCGACAGTCGCATCCCTACGAGGAAATCGCCCATGACATCTATTCGGTCGAGCAGCGCGCTTCAAACGAGGGGATGACTGCCGGCCTGGGGTATGGATTTTACGGCGACCTCGAGAAGCCGGCTGAGCTTCGCGATTTCGTCCGGAAGGTCGGCAGGGTTTTCGAGGCCTCAGGTGCGATTCTGACTCCTGCGGAGGGCATTTCCTCGGGAAGGGCCAGGGTCAGACGGATCGGCTGGACTCCCGGAAAAGGCAGCGCTTTTGTTTCTGCAGCGGTTTCGGCGGGTTGCGATCTCTTCATCACGGGCGAGGTGGGCTATCACGATGCGCGATCGGCTGCACTGCGGGGGATGTCCGTCATTGAGCTGGGGCATCGAGAAAGCGAGCGATTCTTCCTACAGGTCATGACCGATTGGCTTCGGGCTTTGGGGCTTAAGGCCCAGGAGCTGAATATTCCCGTTCAGACGATCGGCTCCTTCTGATTCGAGCCAAGGGTCGCACCCGTTATCGAAACGTGCTACTGAGACTCAACGCGCAGGACGGATGATCGCTGGCGGGCCGGCAACGGCTCGCGGGAGGAAAGTCCGGGCTCCCATAAGCGAAGGTACTGGCTAACGGCCAGGCAACCAGGGCGTGAGGCCTGGTTGACGGACAGTGCAACAGAAAGCAAACCGCCTGGGCCCCTCGGGGCCTCGGTAAGGGCGAAACGGTGGGGTAAGAGCCCACCGCCGCACTGGTGACAGGGCGGGCACGGCAAACCCTACCTGGAGCAAGGCCAAATAGGGGGACATTGGGTGCTTATCCCGTCCCCGGGTAAGGCTGCTGACGAGGCGTGGAGTAATCCCCGCCCTAGAGGAATGATCATCTCCAAAGGCCCGCAAGGGCCGGCGAAGACAGAACCCGGCTTACAGTCCTGCGCGTTTTCAATTTCCCATTTCAGTCCGTACCCCCGGGTGATAAATCGCTGCAAAAGTTTTCCTGCTGAGTTTTTGCCTGGGAGGGTAGTGCTGCGATGAAAACCTGGTCTGTTTCCGACTCGCTCAAGCTTTATAATATCGAGAACTGGGGAGACCAGTATTTCAGCATCAATCCGAGCGGCAACCTCACGGTGCATCCGCGTCGCGGCGAAGGTCCTGGCATCGATCTCAAGGCCGTCGTTGATGAGGTCAAGTCACAGGGACTCGGACTTCCGGTCCTCATCCGCTTCCAGGACATCATTCGCCACCGCGTCGTTTCCCTGAACGAGGCCTTCCGCCGTTCGATTGCCGAGTTCGGCTATCAGGGCGAGTACAAGGGCGTCTATCCGATCAAGGTCAACCAGATGCGCGAAGTCGTCGAGGAGATCCTCGACGCCGGTCGTCCGTATGATTTCGGCCTCGAGGCGGGTTCCAAGGCCGAGCTCACCGCCGTCATCGCGATGAACACCGCTCCGAATGCGCTGGTGATCTGCAACGGCTACAAGGACTACGGCTTCATCAAGACCGCGCTCATGGGCGTCAAGCTCGGCAAGAAGGTCATCATCGTGATTGAAAAGCTCACGGAGCTTTATCAGGTGATCGCCGTCGCCAAGGAAATGGGCGTGGTACCGCTCATTGGTGTCCGGGCAAAGCTGTATTCCAAGGGAAGCGGCAAGTGGGAATCGAGCGGTGGCGAATTCGCCAAGTTCGGCCTCACGACTCCGGAGATTCTCCATGCGGTAGAAGTGCTCCGCCGCGAAGGACTGAATGATTCCTTCAAGCTCCTGCATTTCCACATCGGCTCTCAAGTCACGAACATCAAGACGATCAAGGACGCCGTCAAGGAAGGCGCCCGCATCTACTCGAAGCTCCGCAAGATGGGCGTGAACCTCGAGTACCTGGATGTCGGCGGCGGGCTGGGCGTGGACTATGACGGCTCCCGCACGAGCTTTGACAGCTCGATCAACTACTCGCTCCAGGAATATGTCAGCGATGTGGTCTACTCGATCAAGGAGATCTGCGACGCCGAGGAGGTCCAGACCCCGCACATCGTCTCGGAGAGTGGTCGCGCCCTCGTGGCGCATCACTCCGTCCTTCTCGTCAACTGCTTCGGCAATATCGCCGTTGGCGCGACTCCGATGGAGCTGGGTGAGACGCCGGACGAGGATGATGTCGTCAGGGAGATGCGGTACCTCAAGCAGAATCTCTCTCAGAAGAACCTGCTTGAGCACTACCACGACGCCGTCCAGCGCAAGGAAGAGGCCCTCAGCATGTTCAAGCTGGGCTTCCTCTCGCTCGAGGACAAGGCCAAGGTCGAGCAGCTCTTCTGGCAGATCTGCAAGGTCATCCACAAGAACGCCCAAGGAATGAAGTATGTTCCCGATGAAGTCGAGGCGCTCGGCAAGAATCTCGCCGACCAGTACCTCTGCAACTTCTCGCTTTTCCAGTCGATGCCCGACCACTGGGCGATCCAGCACCTCTTTCCGATCGTGCCGATCCACCGCCATGACGAGCAGCCGGGCAATGATGCGACGCTGGTCGACATCACGTGTGATTCCGATGGAAAGGTCTGCAAGTTCATCGATCTTCGCGACATCAAGGACACGCTACCGCTGCACGCGTTGAAGCAGAGCGAGCCGTACTACCTCGGATTCTTCCTGATGGGCGCTTACCAGGACATCATGGGCGACCTGCACAACCTGTTCGGCCGCGTGAACGAAGTGCACGTCTTCCTCGATGAAACGGAGCCGGGTGGCTATTACATCGAAGAAGTCATCAAAGGGAACAACATCGCCGGCGTCCTGTCCTGGATCCAGTACTCTGCGACCGACCTCGAGAAGAAGGTCAAGGAGCAGATCGAGACGCGCGTCCGCGAAGGCGGGGTGAAGCCGAGGGAGGGTGTCGACCTCCAGAACTTCTATGAGGGCGTGCTTCACGGCTACACCTACATGGACTCCGACAATCACTCGCGCATGATGTCGGCCGTCGAGGACATGGTCCGAAACGGTACGATTCCTTCGGCAGAGGCGACCACATGAAGATCCAGAACCAGGGCTTTGACCACGTCGAATTCATCGTCAACGACATCGCCGCCCACGGACGTGTCTACGAGCGCATGGGGTTCGAGAAAATCGGCGAGCGCCACCTGAAGGAGAAGGGCACGAAGTCCGTGCTTTTTGCCCAGGGGCA
>JBIIXZ010000193.1:0-4953 GCA_044347055.1 Bdellovibrionia bacterium
TTTCCTGTCGATCCGGCCGCAACCTCTCATCTCGTCCGGGTGGATGGACGGCAGGTCGATTACCGCATTTCGGGTTCTGAGCTCTTTCCTGCGGAGCGTGGCCGGGAAGGATCCGTCATCGAAATCGTTTCTTGCTCCGGCTCGGGATCGACCGAGTGCCTTCGCCGCCGTTACGACTGGAACGGGCGCAACCCCAACCGGAACACCGACGTTCCCGGAATTCCGCTGCTTTCTGGCGGGACAAACTTTGCTGCCGACCGCGCCACGGCGGAACAACTCTGCCGCGCAGCCACAGGTCCGGGTGGAAAGGTCGTCTCGCACTCGGCGCGCTCCTGGGTCTCGCCACATGACAACGTCGTAGTGCGCTGGGATGGCCGCGAATTCCAGCGCTACAACGGCACGAGCTACAATCGCTGGCTGGACGGACTCCACTGCGCTTGCGTTAGCGCACCGGTGGTCGAGCCGACTCCGGTCGTGACGGAAACTCCGGTCGTGCAGCCGACTCCGGTCGTGCAGCCGACTCCGGTCGTGCAGCCGACTCCGGTCGTGCAGCCGACTCCGGTCGTGCAGCCGACTCCGGTCGTGACGGAAACTCCGGTCGTGCAGCCGACTCCAGTCGTGACGGAAACTCCGGTCGTGCAGCCGACTCCAGTCGTGACGGAAACTCCGGTCGTGCAGCCGACTCCAGTCGTGACGGAAACTCCGGTCGTCGAGCCGACTCCAGTCGTGACGGAAACTCCGGTGGTCGAGCCGACTCCAGTCGTGACGGAAACTCCGGTGGTCGAGCCGACTCCCGAACCAACTGAAACAGACACTCCCTGGGATGTAGGTATCGGAATCTAATCAGGGCGCCTTGCAACCGGGGGTTCGACCGGTCGAGACGGCCTTCAAGTACAGGGGCCTCACCTTTTCCTGCAATCGGGTGAGCTCCTCGATTCGAGTGCCATGCGAGGGATGGGTCGACAGGAACTCCGGAGTCGACCCGCCCGACTGTTTGCCCATGTTTTTCCAAAGCTCGATGCTTTGAGCAGGATCAAACCCTGCCTGGGCCATGAGCTTCAGTCCGATCTCGTCTGCTTCGGATTCCTGAGTGCGACTATGCGGCAGAAGAATTCCCACCTGAACTCCGAGGCCCAGGAGAGCAAAGATCTCCTGCCGCCCGGATTTTTTCTCGAGCAGGGCACCCAGCGCCGCCTGCCCGCCCTGCGCCACGAGGCCCTGGCTCACCCGTTCATTGCCATGCCTGGCAAGGACGTGACCCACTTCATGGCCGATCACGGTTGCCAGCTGTGAAGGATTCACGGCGACCTTGAGCAGACCCGTGTTCACGCCGACTTTTCCACCCGGAAGCGCGAAGGCATTGGCCGTGTTGTCCTTGAAAACAACGACTTCCCATTTTTCGGACGGAATCGAGGACCCTGATACTGCCAGAATGGGAGTGGCCACGCAGCGAACGTAGTCGTTGAGCGATGGGTCCTTTTCGGTGGGCTCGCTCTGCCGCATCTGCGCGAAAGCCTGTGCCCCGAGCGCGCTCATCTGCGACTCAGGAAGCAGGATGAGCTGCTTGCGCCCCGTCGGGGACGTTGCGCAGCCGGAGAATATCGATACAGCGATCCACGCTGCCACTGCAGCCAGGGCACGACAACCCGTCGACATGGTGGACCAGCTCAGATGGAGACGACTTCGCGGATCTCCGGGATGCTTTCCTGAAGTCGCTTTTCGATTCCCATTTTCAAGGTTGCAGTAGAGCTCGGGCATCCGGCGCAGGAGCCTTGCAAGTACAGGTACACGACGCCGTCTTCAAACTTTTCAAAGGTGATGTCGCCACCGTCCATGGCCACGGCCGGACGAATCTCATTGTCGAGGATCTCGCGAATCTTGTTTTCCACGTCCGAGCTGCCGCCCTTGTGCGCCGCCGAACCCTCTCCGGTGACTACGGGCAGGTCCTGCGACAGGTGCGCCTCCAGGATGGAAGAGGTGCTGCGATGGACGACGTCCCAGTCACCTTCCTCGGTCTTCGTCACGGTCACGAAATCACGACCGATCATCACACCGCAGATTCCCGGAACATCAAAAAGCTTGGAGGCGAGCGGAGAATCCTGCGCGGCATCCTGCGGACGGACGAAGTTGCGGGCCCCCTTGTCAACGAGCGTGCGATTCACCGAGTACTTGAGAGTGTTCGGGTTCGGCGTGAATTCCAGATTGATATAAACGGGCGACGTCGACATAGGAGCCTCCGGGAGGTGTTTTTTTGACGCTGTATAGCACAATCCCGAATCTTTCAAAATCCGGCCAATTTTTCAGAATTCCGCTTAGACTGTCTGCATGAACCGGAAGCTCAGGAACTGGATTTCGAAGATTCCGCCGCTACTGCTGCTGGCATCCGCCGCCACCACTCAGGCCTCTCCGACCCTTTCCAAGTGGGACGGACTTGTCCCGACGATCCAAGGATCATCCATTGAGTTCCAACCCTTGCCGGGACGTGAAAAAACCGCTCCGCTTCCGCTGGCTCCGCTCAAAGAAGGCTCGCTGATCGCCTGGTTGAGGCCCGGGGTGGAGGCGACTCCCTACCTCCTGATTTCGGCCCTTGCCCCGGACTCGAGCGAGCGCTCGCTCTTCATCATTCGGGCGGACGGAAAACTGAAGCCCCAGCGAGTCACCTTTCCGGGAAAGCTGCTTGATCCGAAGACCCGCGAAACCGTGCATGAGAGCCGGGCGTTTTATGGGCGCTGCCTCAGCGACCAAAAGCACGACGCCCTGATCTTGTATCAACGCGACCGAGTGGATCGAAAACACAAGCTGCAGACCAGCATCTACGTTGCTGAAGCTTCTCCGAACCTCCTCACGGAACGCATCATCGAGCGCCGTCTGCCGCAGCTTTCCAACATCCAGATGCGTGTTCGAGCTCGCCAGTGCACTGAGATCAATGGAAAGAATCGACTCTTTGACTCGGCCTTCTTCCAGTTTCGGAACCGGGGCGCCGATCTGCCCGATGAGGACGAGGACAAGAACGACGAGAAGGGTGAAAAAACCGAGGACATGGAAAAGGCAGCCTACGACGGCTGAAGCCCCTTGCTTGGTCCTTGGGCACCGCGTTTGCGTCGCGAGAGGACATGTCCTTCCAGATCACCACCGATGCCATCGACCCGTCCACCCGGGTTTTCGACGCCCGCTATACCTGCGATTCCGACAACTCCTCGCCCGAAGTCCGTTGGAGCGATCCGCCATTGGGCACGAATTCCTTCGCCCTGGTGATGGATGACCCGGACGCTCCACAGGGAACCTTCATTCATTGGGTCGTGTACGACATTCCCGCGTCAGTGCGCCACTTGCCCGCTGGAATTCCACCGCAGGAGGTCCTGCCCAACGGCATCCGCCAGGGACTCAATACGGCGCGAAAGCTGGGATATTTCGGTCCCTGCCCCCCGCATGGCGACTCTCCGCACCAGTATCGACTGACCCTGTATGCTCTTCGAAGGCGCCCCGAGCCCGAGCCTCGACTTTCCGGCGAAAGCCTCCGCGAGCGGATTCGCAATGACGTGATCGATCAAATCGAAACGATCGGCCGTTATAGCAGGGTGAAAAAGGCCGGCTAGGACGGCACCCGATTTGCGATCGGGGGTCGCATGACCTTTCGACGCCAAAGCCGGATTCGCCATATTGCCGCAATGATTGCTTCGGCCACCGCTCTCGTCCTTTCAGCGTGGTTGGCCAGCATTCCAGGCCAGGCTGAGGACCAGACCCTGAGTGAAGCCATCACCCAGCGAAAACCCGTGACCTGCACCGATGCGGCAGGAATCATCTATGACCGCGGCACGCCCGGTTTCGAGCGCTGCCTCCAGGAGATGAACCAGGCGGCCCAGGCTGAACCCGAACAGAAGGTCGTTGGCAACGGAGGGCGGAACGAATCTTCCGAACAGGCGGGACGATCCAGCCCCTCGCGCAGTCGGGCTCCGCGACCGACCAACACGCCGACCACCACCCCGACTGTCGCTCCTGAAGCCCGGGGCGCTGAGTAGGCTTGCACTCCAACAGTGGCGCCAGTAGAAGAGGCGCATGCGAAGCACCGCGAAAAGTTCCAGAAAGTCGACCTCTCCGACGAAGAACATCACTCTTTCCACGACTCGTCCCGACGGCGGACGCATCATTGCAGAATCCCAGCTGCAGCGGTTCGCCAACCGGACGAAGCATCGCCGCTACACGGTGGAGTTCAACTGCCCGGAGTTCACCTGCGTGTGTCCCGCTTCTGGATTCCCGGATTTCGCGACGATCAACATCCGCTACGTTCCGAAAGACTGGTGCGTTGAGCTCAAGAGCCTGAAGCTCTACATCAACCAGTATCGCGATCGCGGCATTTTCCACGAGGACGTCGTCAACGTCATCATGGATGACCTGGTGAAGCTGCTCCAGCCGTGGGAGATGGAAGTGGTGGGCGACTTCAACGTCCGCGGAAACATCAAGACGATCATCCGCGCCAAGCACCAGCACTCCGACGCCTGAGCCGGATCAAATCCGCCTGACTTTGCGGGCGTTCAGCCCCTTTTCGCCGACGTAAATGTCGAAGGAAACAGACTCGCCTTTTCGGAGAGTCCGGCGATCTGCATCGCGCCGATCAGTTTCATCGAGCGCGGAATAGTGGACGAAAACTTCCTCACCCTCGCCTCGTTCAATGACCCCGAAACCCTTGGTGTCGTTGAACCACTTGACCTTGCCAAAAGCCATCCGTGGAGAGACCTCCTCGAGCCTGGTTACATCCTTGACCAGACTCTGCTTCCAGTGTGCCGAGGTCGCGGGCGGCTGTCAAAAAAAGCTCGGAGGGTGCCTGCCGGGGGCCTTCAGCGACGGGCCACGGTAGTCGACGTGGCACCCGGCGGCTCGCCTCGAGGCGCGGTTCTCCGTACCGGCAGTTCGGCTGAAAAATCGAAGACCATTTCATCCGCACGGACGTAACCG
>JBIIXZ010000194.1:0-4911 GCA_044347055.1 Bdellovibrionia bacterium
GGAAAACATCCTTGAACTGCACCATTCCCGCATTCGTGAAGAGCAGGGTCGGGTCGTTCTGCGGAACGAGCGAGGAGCTTTCGACGATCGTGTGGCCGTTGCGTTCGAAGTACTTCAGGAACTTTTCGCGGATCTGGGCGGCTTTCATATCGAATGCATAGCCGGCACGAGGGGGGGAGGGCAAGTGTTCGAAATCGGGAACCTTTCCGTGGTCCTCGTCGGGGCTCGGGGCGGCAGAAATTACCGGTTTCGCGTCGCGGCGGCAGGAGTAGACTGATTCAGTGAGGACTAGTCCATGAAACTCTTTGGTTCATCGCGTTCCCGAGGTTTTCGAGTCGGAATGGCCGCTTCCGGCGCTGCAATCGCTGCGGCTTTGGTGATCTCCTGCTCGTCGCAGGGAATGATCGATGAAAATCTGGAAATCGAGGACTCGGGCTCTGCCAGCACGGGTCAGGAGTCGACTGCCGATGCGGACGCAGTTCCTGCGTCGACGGTCGCCAAGCCTCGCAAGCCTCGGGCTTCGCGTGCAGACCGATTGGTCGACGTTCCGCAGATGGCCATTGAGCGAAACGGCGCCGTATTGAACGCCTTCTACGTGGTGCGCGGCGAAGGCAGCTGGGTGGATCTTGCGCAGCGGATCTACCGAGACCCGGTTCGAGCCGAGGATTTGAAGGCGTGGAATCCAGGCATCAAGATCTCGACCGGCTCGGTCGTTTTCTATCGCTCGCCGACACGGGCGAGCGACGACCTCGCGATGAAGCCTTTCCACGAAGATTTCGGGGTGGCCGCCGAGTCCTACTCCTTCCAGGACGGAGACACGCTCGAAAAAATTGCGGCTGCGAAGCTGGGCTCCAAGGATTCGTGGCGTGAAATTCAGTTGGCCAATCGCGATATCACGGATTTTGGAAAGGTAGCTCCCGGTACTGTGATTGCCCTTCCACCTGCCGAAGTGAATAACGGGCAGATCCTGGAGCAGATCGCCCAGAACCAGCTCGAGGGACAGCGCCAGGCACGCCAGAATGCCGGTGTTGATCCAGCTGCCGTGGCGCAACAGAACCCTGCTGACCCGGCGCAGGCCAATGTTGCTGGAACCGCGGGCACCGACGAGAGTGGCTCACAACGCGGACCGGCTTCGGAGGAGGGTCCTGTCGGCCGACTCATGTCCGCCATGCAGGGTCTTCCGGTTCCGCCCCAGGTGCTCGCAGGGGCGCTGGCGATCCTGATCGGTGGAGCTTTCCTGCTCCGTCGTCGAGCAGAGTAAGTCGCGCGGAATGAAAAAGCGCCAGCCCGGATGACTCCGGACCGGCGCTCCTTGAAGGTTTCCTGAAGCCGCTGAGTGCGTGCGATCAGTCGAACCGGGATACGTCGATTTCGATCTGATTGCAGGGGCTAATCATTTCCATGCTGCTGAACTGCTGGTTCACGAGCTGGAGCGTCCCCACCAGGCGCCTGTCCTGAAATTGAAGGGTTCCAGAGTACTGGCCCTGGCAGACCGAGTAGATATTATTCATCGTGGTGCCGGCGCCCAAAAAAGTGTTCGGCTGCGAGTTGGTCAACGCGTTGACCGAGTTGGTCGGACCTCGGGTCATCATCTGAATGTCCAGGCGATCCGCCCGGAGAATACCTTGAAAAGATCCTGTAGCGGTATTCGTCACCCAGGTGCCGCTCACCATATCATTGCCGACTTCTTGAAGAGTCAGCATCGCCTGGCTGCGGATGGGAGTCTGGAGGAAGCTGCTGTGCACCGTCTCCGTGCCCTGATATTGACCGTGTCTGCCGATGCCGCATCCGGAAGCCAGAATCGCCAGCCCGAGGGCGGCCCAGCCGCCCAGTCCTCGCCTTGAATTCGAAATTTTGAAAACCTTCATCTGTCTGCTCTCCTCTCGGTAAACCTTCATCACGCAGCAGCGTGTTGACACCCTTCATCGCAAGGGGTGTGCCGGGTTGGGGGAGAGCTTCAAGTTCTGGATTTAGCAGGAAAACCTGATTTTCACCGGATGGCAGCTGCTGTCCAAAGATTAGTCACCTGTACACCGGTACCTCTTGGCGGATCAGTGTGTCGGGCCGAGAGAAAACCTGAGCACCAAAAATGGCGACTGGTCGTTTTCGCCAGAGCTCTCTTGTTTCTCACGGCATTGATCACTCATTGCTAGCGACCACCGCGAACTGAGGAGGAGCCGGGTACAGCATTGAACCGGAGCCTCTCAGGACGAGGGCTGCTCGGTCTGGTGAGTAAAAAAGCCGGGGACTTTCGTCACCCGGCCTTCTGGGGTCTGAACGTTCTGTTATTTTACGGAGCAGAACATGCCGATCGTGGGCTGGCCGCCACTTTCACATGTCATCTGAACGTAAGAAGTGAATTTCTTGGCCTTCGCCATGTCCTTGGGAAGCAGCAGGGTGAAGTTGCACCAGGCATCTTCCAAAACCTGGAAGCGGTTCATTCCCACGTAGCGCGAGCTCCTTGGCTTGTAATTTTCATCGGCGCTCAGATCGCGGCGATCGGACTCATATGCACCCGACAGGGTGGCGTCGAGGAGCTTGTCGCTGGATGCAACTTTTGCCGTCAAAATGAGTCTCGTGTGAGTCTCTTCGCCAGTCCAACCGTCGATGACGTCATAGCTGACGCACTTCAGACTCGGGCTCTTGCCGGGGCTGGCGATGGCCGAGATTGCCAGAAAAGGAACGATGCTTGTGGCGAGCCAAATCTTCTTCATGCGGGTCTCCTTCAGAATGGTTCTTGGTTTAGATGATCGAGAGCTATAGCTCGGTGCGTCATAAGAGTCAATTCAGAGGTTCTAAGATGGTGCAGTCTCATCTAAGTACCTGAAGGGATGATGGATTTTTCCGTGGGCCTGTGGGTAGGTCATGAAGTAAAAAGGCCGGAGACTTTCGTCCCCGGCCTTTCTGATTTTCTGGGCTGGCGCGAGCCAGCTGTTTGCTCGTCCGGCGCGGGCCGGACGTTTTCTGAGCTATCGCGACTTACTTCTTCGCGGGAGCGGCCTTGGCAGGAGCTGCAGCCATGGTCGGCTTTCCGGCCATGGTGGCGCCGGCAGGAGCCTGGGCATTGGCCGAAGCAGCAGCCGCGCCGTTTGCGCCAGCCGTAGCAGCAGCTGGTGCCATCGGCTTCACGCCGATGCCGGCCTTCTTCAGCACTTCAGCGCGGATTGTTTCCATCGCCTTCGGATTTTCCTTCAGCCAGTTGCGGGCGTTTTCACGTCCCTGGCCGATGCGCTCGTCCTTGTAGGTGTACCAGGTGCCGCTCTTCTCGATGATGTTCATGTTGGCGCCGAGGTCGAGCAGGTCGCCTTCCTTCGAGATGCCTTCGCCGTAGAGGATGTCGAATTCGACTTCCTTGAACGGAGGAGCCATCTTGTTCTTCACGACCTTCACGCGCGTGCGGTTGCCGATGACGTTCTCGCCGTCCTTCAGCGCCGCAATACGGCGGATGTCCATGCGGACCGAGGAGTAGTACTTCAGCGCGTTGCCGCCGGTGGTGGTTTCGGGGTTTCCGAACATCACGCCGATCTTCATGCGGATCTGGTTGATGAAGATCACCAGCGTCTTGCTGCGGTTGATCGTGCCGGTGAGCTTGCGCAGGGCCTGGCTCATGAGGCGAGCCTGGAGACCCATGTGCGAGTCGCCCATTTCGCCTTCGATTTCAGCGCGCGGCACGAGGGCTGCGACCGAGTCGATGACCAGCAGGTCGATGCCGCCCGAACGCACGAGGGCGTCGGCGATTTCGAGGGCCTGCTCGCCGGTGTCCGGCTGCGAGATGAGGAGGTCGTCCGTGCGCACGCCGAGCTTGCGAGCATAGTTCACGTCGAGAGCGTGTTCGGCGTCGATGAACGCTGCGATGCCGCCGAGCTTCTGGGCTTCAGCAATGGCGTGCAGGGTGACGGTCGTCTTACCGGAAGCTTCCGGTCCGTAGATTTCGATGATGCGGCCGCGCGGAAGTCCGCCGATGCCGAGGGCGAGGTCGAGGCTCAGCGAGCCGGTCGGAACGGCTTCGATGCCCTGCGCGACCATGTTTTCGGTCTCGCCGAGGCGCATGATGGAGCCCTTGCCGAACTGCTTTTCGATGGCCTGGACGGCGAGTTCAATCGCCTTGTTCTTCTGAGCGTGATTGGCGTTCTGGTTCTGGATTTCCACTTCGAATTCCCCCTCAATAAAATGAGCCTTTTTCAGGCGTTCTCGATGAACGAAGCGTGTCGATTAGCAGTTGGCGTACCATGGCGAGTAGGTGGTGGGAAGCCAGCAGTTGCAGCGCGAGACGCCGGTTTTTGCTGCGCAGCGTTCTCGCTGGAGAGCGCACGAGAGAAAGAAGTTCGACGCGGTCCGCCACCGCCAGCTGGAGCGGCTTGCGAATCTCGCAAGCCATGAAAATGGTTCCGACATTTCCCTGTGGGCCAAGGTCTCCAGTGATCGCGGCCGAGACGGTGGCCTGCGCCGTACGCTCGAGCACTGCCGATGCTAGCAGCTGCGTCATCTCGAGGCTCTCGGTTCCGAAGCGACGAATCTCCCGCTGGGGGATTTCGAGCCACTGCATCTTGGTTTCGGACTGATAGACGACACTCGAGCCGCAAAGGTGCTTCGAGATGCCGGGAACACGCGTCAGAGCGGCTGCGACCATTCCTCCAGTGCAGCTTTCGGCAAGCACGAGCTGCGCGCGGGTCTTCACCAGCACTCGCGCCAGTGCTTCCGCTTCGCGCGTGAGCTCGGACTCCAGCTCGCTCCAGCCCAAGCTTCCGGTTCCCGAGTTCTTCCGAGTCATGAGGGAAGCCATCCGAAATGCTGAGCCAGGAGCATGAGCAGCAGCCCCTGCACTCCGGCGACCCAGTCATCTCCCATCACGCCGAATGCGGCTGCCCACGGGTTTCCGGAGCGATGCGACCAGCGATCGACAGCACGAAC
>JBIIXZ010000195.1:0-4902 GCA_044347055.1 Bdellovibrionia bacterium
CCGTTCTTTTTTCGAGCTGCGCGACCAAGTCCAGAAGGGTGGGGAGGCCACGGGAAAACTGAAGATTTCCTGGGAGCGAGCCGGCCAGATGATGGAGCAGGAGGCTGTTCCTTCGGAAACCACGAGCCGCGATCCCGAGCTGGCTAAAACCCGGCAGTTCACCGTTGGCATCTACCCGATGCTGTCTTGGACCCATCCCGAGGTGCTGATCGAACGCACTTTCAATCCGTTCGTCGTGGCATACGAGGGTGTTTCGAAGATGGTGACGCTGTCGTGGCGTAACCTGGTTTCTCTCGGAAAAATGGTCGTCGGCGATGTCAGCGTTCGCACGCTGGGAGGGCCGATCCTGATTGGCAAGATTGCCGGCGAGTCCATGGCGCGAGGCCTCATCACTTTTCTCGGCACCATGGCCATTCTTTCAATCGGACTCGGTGTGTTGAACATCCTTCCGATTCCAGTGCTGGATGGCGGCCACATCATGCTTCTCGGGGTCGAGGCAATTCGAGGCAAGCCGCTCCAGATGCGTCAGCTCGAAATCGTCCAGCAGGTGGGGCTTGCCCTGGTTCTGCTCCTCATGGTGATCGTCATGAGGAACGACTTCACCCGGCTTTTCTGATGCCGCGCGAGAGCCAATACCCCGCGAAGATCCTGGGGTGGGACACTTCGGCGCGTCGGGGATATTTATTTGCCGCTGAGATTGCGTCTGAAGCCGAAGCTCCGATCATCCGTAATGCCCAGATTCTGGATGTGGACCAGAAGCAGCACTCGGAAGGGCTGCTCCTCGGCATTTCAGGGGCACTCGAGTCGTGCGATTGGAGCATCTCCGACATCAGTGCTTGGGGAGTCGGGGTTGGGCCAGGAAGCTTCACGGGAATTCGCGTCGGACTCACGACCGCACGGACTCTAGGACAGGTTCAAGGTGCTCCCCTCGTGCGAGTGTCGAGTCTTGAGATGCTGGAAACGGCCTGGCGACGCGCCAGTGGACAGTCCAGCCTGCCAGTCTTGATTTGTGCGGACGCGTGCATGGGCGAGATCTACTGCAGGATGAGTTCGCCCGAGCTTGGCACCTCTGCGGAACTGGTGACGAAGATCAGGTCTCTGCCGGAGCATCTTCAGCGCTGGTTCGGATCATGCTCAGGTGAGCCGGTCTGCCACGCCATCCTTCCTGACTCGTGGAAGTCTCATCCCGTGCTGGTGGAGTTGTTTGCATCGGAGCAGTGGCGGGTCGTGGAGAGTTCTTCTCTCAAGGATATTCCGGGATCACTTGCGGAGCTGGTTGCCCGAGAATGGAAGGCTGGCGGAGCAGTAACCGCCCTCGAAGTCCATCCGGTGTATCTGCGGGTTTCTGATGCGGAATTGCACCTTCGCGCACGGGAAAATGCATTGCGGAACCCAAGCGGTGGCGGGTAGGCTTCCGACTCATGCGGAAGGTGTATCTGGTCCCTAACGTCATCACGACGGGCAATCTGTTCTGTGGCTTTCTCTCCGTGGTTTCCTCCTGCCAGGGGGATTTCCGAACCGCCGCTTGGGCGCTCTTTGTCGCTGCGATTTTTGATGCCCTCGATGGTCGCATTGCCCGAATGGCAAGGGCGACCAGCTCATTCGGAGTGCAATACGACAGCCTGTCGGACCTGACTTCTTTCGGAATAGCGCCGGGTATCCTGCTTCATCAGTTCGCCCTGGGGGCGCTGGGGCGGGCAGGACTCATGATTTCATTCCTGTTCACGCTCTGTAGTGCGCTGAGGCTTGCCCGATTCAACGTGACTGCCTCCACGCTTCCAAAGAGTTTTTTTCAAGGCCTGCCGACACCCGCTGCCGCGAACATGGTGGCCTTCTTCGTCATTTTCATCCTCTATAGAGGGCTGGATCCCATTGCAAAGACGGGATGGATGCTGTTTCTGGCAATTTCGCTGGCGATGCTGATGGTGAGTTCGCTGGCGTTTCCCTCCTTCAAGGAGTTCCACTGGCGTTCGCGTGGCGGGTTTGGGGTGCTTTTCGTGGGCCTGCTCTCGGTAGTCGTCATCCTGATGCAGCCCGAGATCACTCTGTTCGTCGTGGGGTGCCTGTACATTGTGGCGAGCATTGTCTGGAACATCCTGGTTCACTTCGGTCTGCTCAGGGCACCCACCGAGTCCTCGCAGCTTCCTGGAGGCCAGGATGCCGGCTGAGAAAGTCGGCGTCGTCGGCGCCACTGGAGCTGTGGGCTCCAGGCTCCTGTCGATCCTCCAGGAACGGGGGTTTCCGGTGGAGGAAATTCGTCCCTTCGCGTCGCAGCGATCCGAGGGGAGGCCCGTGGATTTTCTCGGGCGTTCTTACCGGTGCGAGGTGCTTCGTCCGGGCTGTTTCGATGGTTTGAGCTTCGTTTTCTTCGATGCCTCGGATGAGATCTCTCGTGAGTGGGTTCCTGAGGCGCTCCGTTCTGGAGCATGGGTCATCGATAATTCTTCCGTGCATCGACTGGATGACGGAGTGCCACTGATCGTTCCGGAGGTGAACGAGGCGGCACTTGCTGCGTCCATTTGTGGCGGCGGACGCCTGTTTGCAGGTCCGAATTGCTCGACGGTTCAGCTGGTGGTGGCCCTTCGCACCATTCACGAGCTCGCGGGGCTTCGTCGAGTGGTCGTGTCGACCTACCAAAGCGTGAGCGGCGCGGGATCCGCTGCGATGGATGAGCTCCGCGACCAGGTCGGTTCGGATGCTGCTGCCGCCATTTTCCCGCACCGAATCGCGTTCAACCTCATTCCCAGGATCGGCAAGGTTCAGGATGATGGGTTCACGAGCGAAGAGCAGAAGCTCATGCGCGAGTCGCAAAAAATCCTCGGAATTCCGTCGCTGAGGATCGTCGCTACTGCGGTACGAGTTCCGACCCTGATCTCTCACGCCGAATCGGTTTTCGTGGAGCTTGAGAGGGAGTTGCCTCTCGAGCGTTTGTGGGACGCATGGAGGCAGGTGGCTGGGCTTTCAGTGCTCGATGAGCCTGAGAATGACCTTTATCCGATGAATGTAAATACTGCAGGTCGCGATGGCGTTGCAGTAGGTCGCCTGCGTCGTGATCCGTCCGTGAATCATGGCCTGTGCTTCTGGGTCGTATCCGACAATTTGAGGAAGGGGGCCGCCCTCAATGCCGTTCAGATCGCTGAGTGTATTCGCAAGATCGCCGGAGCCTGATTCGAGCGGAGTCAGCGTGCGCAGGACGGCGCTCGGAATGGCCGCATCCCTGTTTCTTTCAGGCGTGGCCTCCGCAGCCGTCACCATCCGCGCTGTCGAGCCCTACTCCAAGGTTGGAGATGTCGTCTACCTCTCGGTCTCTGGAGTTGAGGTGGATGCCGGGGCTGGTTTTCACGCCTTCGATCTCGCCAGCACGTCAGATCCGGGCGAGCTGGTCTATTTCGATGTCTCGACGAACAGGGCCTTCGCTGGGCTGACGCCGGGGACGAATATCGTCGTGACGCTCGTGGCTTCCGACGATCCAATTCCGATTGCACGGGCAGGCGAGCCCGGGGCCGTTGCGGACTGTTCGGCAGGGATCAGGTGCCAGGGCATCGGTGCGAACGGACTTTTTTACGCAGCCAAATTTCCTGTTTCCAATTCCGGCGTGGGGGGCACCATCCGAATTGGATTTTATCCCAAGCATGTCTGTGAGGAAGCCAACGGTCTTAGCGGATGTTCAGGTGCGAGCGTTAGCGATCCGACAAACAACAATCCGACGAGTCTTTCACTCAGGGTCTACATCAGCCAGGAGCAGGAGGCCGCTGGCATCGGAAGAATCGCCGAAAGCGAGGAACGGGCGAACGTCTCGCTGAATTTCCAGAATGCGACACCTCAGAAGGGATCCTGCCCTTCAGTTTCGCAGTTCTACTTTCCAGGCGACCAGCAGATCTCTTTCAATGGCGGAGCATTTTCGAACACTTTTTCCGTCACCACTGGAGCAGCTCCCGTCGATACGCTGATCTTCCTGGCCAAGGATGGGGCGCCTCCGGGGTCCATTGGAAGCGCCGACCAGATCAACGAGCGGGTGCCGTTCAATTCAGCCTCGGTCATTGGTGGCTTTGTCAATACGACCACTGGTGCGGACCATCAGTACCAGGTCACGGTGCAGGCCCGAGATCGGTCGGGTGCGATATCGACGGCCTGCTCCGACCCTTCGTACATCGTCCAAGGCTCGACGATTCAGGGACTCCTCAAGGAGAGCCAGTGCTTCATTGCCACTGCGGCTTTTCGATCCGGTAAGGATCCGGCAGTCCTGCTGCTTCGTGACTTTCGCGACTCCGTGCTGGCGAGCTCGGCTATTGGAAGAACGATGATCCGAGCCTATTACCGCTGGTCGCCGGCGGCAGCGCAGATGGTTCTGGACAACCCGTCGCTTCGAGTTCCTGTTTTGGTGGCTTTGGCACCGCTGCAGCTCTGGGCTTGGTTGACGCTTCATTCGAAGTGGATTTTTGCGGCTTTCGCCATCGGCATGGCGATGCTGCTCCCCCGGGCCATGAGGCGATTGTCCCTGTTCTTTGCAGTCGCAATCATGGGATCTCTCATGATCGATTGCTCGGCTCTGGCAGGAGAAGAGGAGTCGATCATCGAGCAGGTGCGCCGCGAATCGCCCGCCTCAGGGCCGCAGGTGGGGGAGTCCTATACGGAACAGGAGAGGAAGAGGCTGGGGCCCGAGACGGAGCAGGAATCGCTGATCGAGGTCATTCGTTCGCGCTCTGGGGAAACCGGAGCTGGAGAGCAGGGATATTCCGAGAAAAAGAAGCGTGAACTGCCCCCTGTGGAGGACTCTGGAAGCGCGATAGAAGCCGTCCGCGCGGGCAGATCCGGCGTTGTTGCGAAAAAGGCTGAACGCCAGGGAAGTGCATTCGGACTGATGGTGTCCGTGAAGCAGGATCGTGCCGTGCTGGCTGATTC
>JBIIXZ010000040.1:0-15885 GCA_044347055.1 Bdellovibrionia bacterium
TCTCCGCTGGTACCGGGCGTGCAAACTCCGTCGGCAAAAGGAACTCACCATGATTCGTTCGAAATTTGCCTTCCTTGCCGCTGCCATGCTCTCCCTCTCCGGACCTTCAGGAGTGGCGTCGGAGCAGCCCGGGGCCTCTGGATTTCAAATGCTTCGAGACGGCTTGCACGCCACCACCTGGAGTTTCCGCGACGAGCTCACCCTGATCATTTCGAAGGGCCGCTTCAAGACGGAAAAGAAGGCAAAAGAATTCTGCAAATCCTATCGGAGCGTGCTGGATACGGATTTCAATTCATTGCTGATCGCCATGTCGGGAGCGTCCAACGAGAGCAAATTCCTTTCGGACACGATTTCTTTCAGAGTCAACGGCCGAACCGGAATCTGGCAGTGGCTCGGAAAGGATCGTCAGATCCTGATTCTGCTCGATGGCGAAGGAATGCGTGAAAAGACCATCGGCGAAGACGAGATCGAGCAGATCTCTCGCGACGGAGTACCGGCCATCTGCACCAGCAAACTTTGACCATGGATGACCCTCATCAGGTCACCTCCGAAACAGGTATCCTAGCCGCTTCTGGAGCTCATCTCGTGCGCTTCGAAACCCGTCGAGTGCTGAGGGGTCGGAAATGCCATGGGGCGCCGGATCCGGAAGCCCCCAGTGCAGTCGGTGCGCTTTTCCGAGAAATACCGGACAGACCTCCTCTGCACAGAGAGTAATCACGGCATCCACGCTGGCACCGTCAATCGAATCCACGGACTTCGAGTGCTGGCCAGAGATGTCAATACCGATCTCACGCATCACCTGAATGGATAACGGGTTCACCCGCGTGGGCAAGGACCCCGCAGACGAGATTCGAATGGTCGCACCGGCAAGGCTTCGTGCGATTCCCTCGGCCATCTGGCTTCGCGCCGAGTTGGCGACGCACAAAAAAAGAAGATGCTTGGGCTCGCGACTCCGGAGCAGGTCAGCCTCCGCCATCCACCGGGTCTCAGTCATAGTACCTCCTTCGAATCCACAGCGAGACTCGCACCAGCCCGATCAGGACCGGAACCTCCACCAGGGGTCCGATGACGGCCGCAAACGCTGCGCCGTGGTGGATGCCGAAGGTGGCGATGGCAACTGCGATGGCCAGCTCGAAGTTATTCGATGCCGCCGTGAACGAAAGCGTTGCAGACCTGGAGTAGTCTGCGCCGGCCTTTCCACTCACGAAAAAGGACACGAAAAACATCAGCAGAAAGTAAATCACCAGCGGAACGGCAACGCGAAGCACATCGGCCGGCAATTCCACGATCTGGTTGGCCTTGAGAGAAAACATCAGAATGATGGTGCCCAGCAACGCCACCAAGGTGATCGGACTGATCTTCGGAAGAAAGGCTTCGCGATACCAGGTGTCACCATGCGATCGGCGCAAGAAATGTCGCGCCAGGAAACCGATCGAAAAAGGGATTCCGAGATAGACCAGAACCGACCCCGCAATCTCGGCCATCGTGATGTCCACGGCTACTCCCGGAATGCCGAGCTGCTTCGGCAGCCATCCCATGAAAAACCAGGCATAGGCCGGAAAGAAGAGAACCTGAAAAATGGAATTGAAGGCCACGAGTCCGGCGCAATACTCGGTATTTCCTTCGGCGAGATCATTCCAGACGATGACCATCGCGATGCATCGAGCGAGGCCGATCAGGATGAGTCCGATCATGTAGTCCGGGTGATCCGGCAGCAAAAGGACCGCGAGCCCGAACATCAGAACGGGGCCGATGATCCAGTTCTGAAGCAGCGAAAGCGCCAGCACTCTCCTGTTCTGGAGAATCGACGGCAGCTCCTCATATTTTACCTTGGCGAGCGGAGGAATCATCATCAGGATGAGACCCACGGCAATGGGTATCGAGGTACTTCCGACGCTCCACGAATGGATGGCCTGAACGGCTCCAGGAACTGCCCACCCCAGAAGAATTCCAGCACCCATGGCCAGGAAGATCCACACGGTGAGGTAACGATCCAGAAAACCCAGTCTCTTGTTCATGGGGCGCAACCCCGAGAAGCCGGCTTCATGCGCGTGGTCCCCCTCTTCGATCGGATTTTGCCCGCCTCCCCCTCGACACTCCAGATCAAAAAAAAAGGTGGAACCGCTGAGGCGATTCCACCCGTTCATTCCGGAGCGCCCTCACGGCGCCCGACCAGAGAAAAATTGCTGCCGCGGTCTCCTCCGGCCAGAGGCGATCCAGGCAGTCCGCGAGCTCCGCACACGTGTCGGCGGCTCAGCTCACGCTACCTTAACTTCGGTGGGCCGGTGTCCTGTTCCTCATCCAGCATTCTTTCTGCGAACGGGAAGCTCGGAAACTGAGCGGTCCTGTCTTTCATTCGAGTCCTCCATCAACCTTCTTCAGAAGAGGATAGCGGGTTCAGCACTCTTGAAAATGTGTCGAGGAGGACATTTTTATCCACCGCGTTTTTCCGAGTCAGAACGCAAGGCTACCGCTCCAGTAAATAAAATTCATGAGAGCCGTTGCACCACGATTTCAGCCGCCTGGACCGCTCTGGCGCCCGTCTTGCTCCGGGGCAGGCGTGCTCCTCTCGGCTCTATTTCTCCTTTTCCTTGTTGCCGCCTTCCTGGCCTATCGACGAGGCATTTACGCCGCGCAGTCTCAGCGCAGCCTGCTGCGAGAGTATGCAGAGCGTTTGGAACGGTATGAATTCGCGGTGCTGGCCGCCAAGGTCGGCATCTGGGAGTGGAACATCAATCGCGACATTCTCGAGTGGGATGACCGAATGCTCGAGCTTTACGGAATGACCCGCGATCAGTTCTCGGGACATGTGGACGCGTGGCAGAGAGCACTGCACCCGGAAGACCTGGGTCGGGCCGTGGACGACTTGAATGCAGCACTTCGAGGAGAACGAATGTTCGAGCTCTCCTTTCGAATCGTCCGTCCGGACGGCTCGGAGAGGACGCTCCAGGCCAACGGCTGGGTGAAGCGTGATGCTGATGGAAGATCCATCACGATCTACGGCCTGAATCGAGACATTACGGACATTCTCAAGACGCAGCAGAATCTTCAGGAGATCAATGCGTACTTCCAGGCAGCGATGAGCCAGAGCCAGGTCGGAATCATGATCGCGGACGCTCCTGGCGGAAAATTTCGATTTGCCAATGACGCTGCCACTCAGATCACCGGTCATTCTCATGTCCAGGTTCGCCAGATCGCGGGAATTTCGGCTTATCAAGTTTGGAAAACCACAGACCTCGAAGGACGGCAGATTTCGAATGAGAATCTTCCGATCGCGCGCTCGCTGCTTCGCGGCGAGGTACTCAGCCAGGAACTGATGATCGAACGAGGTGACGGACAAAAACGCACCGTGCTGGCCAATAGCGCCCCCATTCGACGAGCCGATGGCTCGATCATGGCTGCAATCAGCATTTTTCTCGACACGACCGAGCGCCATCGACTCATCGAAGAGCTCAAGGCGGCCCACCAA
This sequence comes from Bdellovibrionia bacterium, assembly GCA_044347055.1. Classification (GTDB taxonomy): domain Bacteria; phylum Bdellovibrionota; class UBA1018; order UBA1018; family UBA1018; genus CAIOHW01. The sequence continues at coordinate 3,470 of JBIIXZ010000040.1, forward strand.
TCAGCAGAGGTGGCATCCGTTGCCAAATCTCGTTTCTTGGACATTGCTGCGCATGAGCTTCGTACACCCGTGACGGCCTTCTCGCTGCTGCTCCAGCTGGTGGAGCTCCAGGTCAAGGAACGGAAACACGTCGACCCGACCATGCTGACAAGGCTCCGCGCACAGGTGGATCGATTGTCTCGCTTGGTCGTGGACCTCCTCGAAGTGTCACGACTGGATCGCGGAGTCCTGGTCTTGAAGCCGGAACTGAAGGACCTTTCCGATCTTGTTGGAGACTGCGTCACAAACTTCCACATCCAGTATCCTGGCCGTCCCCTTCATTACGATCGATCAGCCGGCCCCTCGGTGGCATTGATCGATCCAGTACGGATCTACGAGGTCGTCTCGAACCTGATCGACAATGCCATCAAATACACTCCCGAGGACTCTCCCATACAAGTCGCGGTCGAAGACCTTCCATCGTCGGTACGCGTCTCGGTCGTCGACCACGGGCCGGGGATTCCACGCGAGCAGCAGCAATCGCTTTTTCAGGCCTTTGAACGCGGATCCAGCAGCGGAGAGGAGTCGCACTCGGGGCTGGGCCTGGGCCTCTACATTTCTCGCAAGATCGTCGAGCTCCATCAAGGAAGCATCGCGATGGAAAGCCAACCCGGAGCGGGAAGCTCATTTCATTTCACGATCCCCAAGACGACCCCGGATGCGGAGGCAGCGTGACGACCATTCTGGTCATCGAAGATGAGCGCGACATTCTGTTTGCCCTGCAGGAGATCCTTCAGGCTCACGGCTATGCAGTTGCATCGGCCTGCAATGGCATTGAAGCGCTCGATTGGTTAAAGAGGAGCGGCATGCCGGATCTGATCCTGCTCGACATGAAGATGCCGGTCATGAATGGCTGGCAATTCGCCGACGAGCTGCGGACACGATGGAACAGGAACATTCCGCTTCTCGTCATGACTGCTGCTGCCGACGCAGCACAACGTGCGCGCGAAGTCCACGCAGTCGGCTGGATCGGAAAGCCGTTTATTGTTTCCGAACTACTCGAGAAGGTCAGAAACCATGTGAGTGCCCCGGCGTGAAGACTACCCGGAGCTTACTCGTCCATGACGATTGCCCGGCGCACCTCGAAGGTCTCGCCGTTGATCTCGATCGTACCGGCCTCGTGGGTCACCCCATTCTCGGTAACCTTCCTGTAATCGACCTGCTCACTCGCCGGAGATCGCGCCTCAGTGCTCGAATCGAAATCCAAACCCGCTGCTTCGTCTGCGGATGATTTCATCGCTTCCACCTGGTCCGAAAGGGTGCTTCCCAGCTCACGAACACTTTCTGCTGATCGCAGCTGCTCCTCCGCCCGAAGCTTGGAGGCATCTCCACCGGCGGCAGCCACCAGCTCCATCGCCTGCTGCTCCTTTCTGACCTCATTGTCCAGCTGCCGCATCAGCTCGGCAATGTGCTGCTTTTTGGCTTCAAAGCCTTGCCGTTTTCGCATTTTCGCCATCTCGCACCCCGGATCGATGGCCTCGTTGCAGGACTGTACGTCCACCACTCCTGCCTGATTCATCTTGAACTGCTGAACGCTCTTCTGCTTCAGGGAGAATCGATCAAATCGACCCTGGCCCGTGCGGGCCAGGTCGCCCCGCGATACCGAGACCTGTCTTCCCTGGATTTCGGCCATCTCCTTTTGGATGCGTGCTCGAAGCTCCTCGGCCTTCTGGCGGTGGCGCCTCGCGGCCGAGTACTGTTCCGCGGCCAGGTCACCGTTGATTTCTCCCGCCTTGGTCAGGACTTTCTGTCCGTGCCTGGCGGCATTGAGTGCAGCCTCATAGGACGACTTGAGCTGATTCATTCCGCCCACCGCGATGTCGTCGGATTCGAGCCTTCCTTTGAGCTGCACCATTTCCGCGCCCGCCCTCTGCACGGCCTGATCGAGCACCTTCGCCTTCTCCACGAGCTTGACGGTGGAGTCGCACTCAGCCTTCCTGTCCATCGTGGTCGAATAGGCACAGCTGTCGTTTGAGGTCGGCTTCAACTGAAAACCGCCATTCCGGGTGTAGTGCAGACCGGAGCCGCCACCGCTTGCTGATTTTCCTGCCAGAAAATCCTTGGCGGACTCACCCGGAGGAACCGAGCCCTTGCCGCAAGCCTGCTCCAGCTGGGCCCGAATGGCCTCAGGAGTCTTGCCAACGCTGCCGGCTCCGGCACCACTTTTCATGATCTCCAAAGTCGTCGAGCTCGCCGGCGGATTCGACCTGTAGTCGAGCGGAGTCTTGTAGAAATCGACTACCTTGGCGTTGGAATTGCCGTGCTTGTCAGCAGCGATGTAGCAGTAGCCGGTTTTTGGATCTCGAAAGATGGTTCCGAGCGGATACTGCGAGGTATTGACCGCCACGACGCCGGGAGTGAGGTTCTGCCCGGTGGAGGAGTATCCCCGGTTCGTCCACTTGTCCTGCATCTCATCCGTTCCGCCCACGTTGCGCCCTAGAGAATATCCGGTGGTGGGAACCACGACGGTCGAAGGGTACGCGGATGTGAAGGAGGAGGCGTAAGCCAGAATGGCGCTCAGGAAAACCGTCTGCTTGCGAATCAGCATGCTTCACCCGTGACGTGATGGTTGACGACCCAGCGCATACGTACCGTAGTGACAGCCATTGAAGACTAGCGCAGCTCGGGACACCTGAAAATTGTGTCGCCACCGACTGTCCAGGTCTTGGACGATCAGCGGGCTTTTGTCGCTCCCTGAAGCCCGGATGGGCGCCGAAGGGCGTCCAGGAATGCCTCGCGATAGGGATATCGCCCCCTCTGGTCATGCATCCAGAATGCGGAAATATGCCCTCCCCCGGAGGCGAGGATCCACTGCTTCGGCTCTGCGAGAGCATCGTAAAGTTCTCTTCCCAGACGTGGCTCGATGGTTCGGTCCTCCGAGCCGTGAATGATCAGCCAGGAATAGCCATCGAGCCCACTCAATCGGCCCCCCGAAAGACGGGGAGCATGCCGATCCGAAAGCAGCAGATGCGATAGCCACTGGAAGGGCCAGGTGAGCCAGGCTTGGGCGAGCACGGATTGCCCTGCGCGGGTGTAGGAGGCAAATGAGGACTCGATGGCGACGAGCCTCACCCGTGCGCGCTGGGCATCACTCCATCCGGCCTCCGCTTCCTGAAGCGAGCGGAGCAGCACGGCGCCCCCGAGAGACTGTCCAAAGAAGACGAGAGTCGACTGGCGCTCCATCGCCCAGTCAAGAACTCGGCGGCCATCCTCCACGGTACTTTCAGGACTGGGCTTTCCGGGGCTCTTTCCGTAGCCACGATAATCGAAGATCAGGTACTCCCATCCCTCGGCGGGAAGCCACGCCAGCGCCGAAAAGTGCGAGGTCAGGTTTTCGGCATTTCCATGAAAGAACACGACCAGACCGCGTGGATTCTTTACGTTCGAACGGACATGCCAGGCATGAATCGGCCCAATGCGAATCTCCTCGACGTTGAGGCCGAAGTCGCGCGGAGAGAAGTACTCGTGCTCCGTCGGATGATACAGAAGGCTCGAGCAACCCGTGCCAGCAAGCCCGGCACTCACCATCAGCACTAGGCAGGTGATACGATGAAGAACACTGCGCACAGCCCACCTCACATCACTTTCGGGATGAAAAACGCTTCATGACCTCAAACGCCGGACGAGTCCTGCCATAGGCCTCATACGAGAACCTTGCCTCGCGATTGTGCCCGGGCCGGATGTCGGAAAGCCTCCAGGCCAAGGCACCTGATAGTCCACAGGAGCGCGCATTTTCGAGGAATGCCTGGGTGACCCTTGCCTGCAAACCGTCATCGTAGCGCTTGCTGAACTGACCGAACTCACCCAGGAAAACGGGCTTTTTTTCGCGCTGGATGAGCTTCCGAATTCGATCGCAATTCGGAATTCTTCCTGAGTTGTTGTACAGATGCAGGTCGAAGAAGTCGACGCAGGAAGGATGCGGATTCGGATCGAGGAGCACGTCAGCCGCCGCCCGCGAGTAAAACGGCACCCACGGCCAGCCGATCGATGCCGTGACCTGGAGCGCCGGCGCCTGCTCCTGAATCCAGGACCGCATGCGGCAAATCCAACGATTCACTCCGTGCCAGCCATTCTCGAAGAGCCCCTGATTTTCGCCGTCATCGATTTCGTTGGCGAGGTCCAGGGCGAAGACCGTGGACCGGTGCTCCTCGCTGCCCAGCAGTTGGAGCAAGGCAGGCAGGACGTGCTCACGAAACGACTCCGCCATTCCACCGCGCAGCCGATAGAAGTCCAGCCACCGCTGGCGCGATTCCGGATGGTTCTCGTGGCGCATCATGCCGGGCGAGAAAAAAGTCGGGTACACTTGGATTCCACGATCGCGGGCATCCCGAAGAAACGACTCGAAGTTTCTCAGAAACCCGGCATCCACGCCTGAAAAGCGTCCGTCTTCGGCGCGAAGAAGCGCGCGCGGCTGGGTGCCCTCGAAGAGCCAGACCCGCAGGACTCGCCCACCCGCGTCACGAGTGAGATCCAGGATTCGCCGCGCCTCGACCTGGTCGTACACTCCGTCGAGCCATTGCGATGAAAAGTCCTCCTTGAACCATCCCTGGTTGAATCCGGTGACGAATGCGCTGCGTTCGCCTCCCTGTTGCGGAACCCCCGCCAGCACCGGCTGCGCCCCCACTGCCAGCAAGTACACCGCCAGAATCCGAAGACCGAATGAACCCATTTCCTCAGTCTAAAATTCCGCTCTCTGACGGCAATCGGCAAAAACTGCCGAGCAGGTTCTGCCTCTCGATGCCAGGGGCCGGGACCGGGTAAGATTTCTGGTCATGAAACCATTTTCTTCCGCAGCCTTCTGCGCCATGACGTCTTTCATGCTGACCTCCCCTTCTCCCGCCCATTCCGCGCAGTTTCCGAAGCATTTCAAATGGTGCGTGGCCACCTCGGCGCATCAGATCGAAGGCCATAATATCCATAGCGACTGGTGGGAGTTCGAGCAGCGCCCCGGGGCAATCCGCGACGGGCAGCCCTCGGGTGCAGCCGCCGATCACTGGAACCGACTCGAGCAGGACACCGAGCTTCTTGCCGCACTCCATGTCCAGCAATACCGCTTCTCGATCGAATGGGCGAAGATCGAGCCTCGCCCGGGCGAGTGGAACCTCGACGCTCTCGAGCACTATCGTCGAGAAATCGAGCTGCTTTCCGAGCGTGGAATCGAACCGATCGTCACCCTCCAGCACTTCACCCTGCCGAAGTGGGTGGCGGATCGTGGCGGCTTCGAGTGGGAGGGAATGCCCCAGGCCTTCGCCCGGTACTCGGAATGGGTCTTTTCTCGAATCGGAGCCGGAGTCCGCGACTGGATCACGATCAACGAGCCACAGGTGGTGCTTGCCGCAGGCTACATCGAAGGCGTCCATCCCCCCTTGAAGAAAGACCTGAAGCGCGTTGATCTTCCGGCACTCGGCATGATCCGCTCTCACGCCCTGGCCTATCACCGGCTCCACGAACTGGCGCGAAACCGGGGGCAGGAAATCCGGGTGGGAATGGCCCACCACCTCCGCGTCTACGAGCCGGCTTCGAAGTGGAATCCGCTCGATCGTTTTGCCGCACGGCTGCTGGATAACCTCGGCAATTGGTCGATGGTCGATGCCCTGGAGTCGGGCGTGCTCCGGATTCGAATTCCTTTCACTTTGAACGTGGAGCATCACGTTCCGGAGGCAAAAAACACCCAGGACTTTCTGGGCGTGAATTACTACTCGCGTGACCTGATCCGGCTCGATGTTTCGTCTCCGGGATTTTTGAAGCGACTGGTTCGGAAATCCTCGCCGAAGAACGACCTCGGCTGGGAGATCCATCCGGAAGGCCTCTACAAGGTGCTGAGCGCGGTGAATCGCAGGATTCCGAATCGACCCATCCTGATCACCGAAAATGGCACCGCCGACCATCGCGATGCCTTCCGGTCACGATTCCTCGTGGATCACCTCCAATGGCTCTCCCGGGCCATCGATGAGGGAGTTCCGGTCGAAAACTACTGCCACTGGTCTTTCCTGGACAATTACGAGTGGAGCGAGGGATTCGAGCCCCGGTTCGGCCTTTACGAGGTGAACTATTCGACCCAGGAACGCACGCTTCGAAGCAGCGGGCGACTCTTCTCGGAAATCGCGCGCACCTCGACTTTGCCGGACCTGAAGCAATGAGCAAGGCCATCCTTCGTGCGGAGCACTTGAAGAAGTCCTTCGGCGCGGTGCAGGCAGTGCGCGACGTCTCGCTTGAGCTGCTTGAGGGCGCCTGCCTCGGCCTTCTGGGTCCGAACGGTGCGGGCAAGACGACCACCATTGAAATGCTCGAGGGAATTCTTCGGCCCGACTCGGGCAGGATCCTGTTTCGAGACGAGCCCCTCGGCCCCCTCTCTCGCGAACGATGCGGCATCCAATTCCAGCACACCTCGCTCCCGGATTACCTGACCGTGCGAGAGGTGCTGACCCTGTTCTCCCGCCTCTATCCCGCTTCGGTTCCCCTCGACGAGCTGATCCGTCTCTGCAGTCTTTCGGAATTTCTCGACCGCGATACCCATGAGCTTTCCGGAGGCCAGCGGCAGCGCGTGCTTCTGGCCGTGGCACTGGTGAACCAGCCGGAGCTGATCTTCCTGGATGAACCCACGACCGGGCTGGATCCCCAGGCTCGACGGAACTTCTGGAGCCTGATTCGAAAAATCAAGCAGCAGGGATCGACGATCCTGTTGACGACCCACTACATGGAGGAGGCCTACGAGCTCTGCGACGAGGTGGCCATCATGGATCGCGGCGTGATCATCGCCCAGGGCGCACCCGATGCCCTGCTCAAGCAGCATTTCCAGGGCGTGGCGATCCAGATGCCGAGAGAGGATTTCGACCGCGCACAATGGAGGGACGAAACACATCGTACGGCGCTTCAACCCTTTGCGATGGAGGACCAGGTCGAAATCCAGACGGGCAACCTCGATGAGACCCTTCGAGTCCTGCTGGATGCGGGCACTCCTTTGTCGCGGATCCGGATTCGAGAGCAGACACTCGAAGACCTCTTTCTCTCCCTCACCGGAAAGGAGATCCGCGCATGAGCACCCGAGCTCCTTCGGCCCTGGGCAGGATCGCAGCGGTTTTTGCTGCACGAAATCGAGAGTACATTCGTGATCGCTCCGCCATGGCCTGGAATTTTCTGTTTCCAGTGCTCGTGGTGATGGGCTTTGCCTATGCCTTTTCCGGAAATCCGCAGCCCCTCTTCAAGGTCGGCGTCCTTGTTCCATCCGGCGCGACGCTGGAAACGCTTCGCGAGCAGGCCCCGTTCCTCTCGACACCCCAGGTCGAGTGGGTGGCCATTTCCGAGCAGGATCCTTCGAACGGGCGAGAGCAGGCACTCCAGAAGCTCGCCCATCATGCCTACGACCTGCTCTGGACTCCCGACCGATACTGGATGAATGAGAGTTCGCCCAAGGGACAGGTGCTCGAGCGCCTGGTTCGGTCGCAAGCTCCCGGTATTTCTCGGCAGACCGTACAGGGTCGGGCGGTTCGGTATGTCGACTGGCTGATCTCAGGCCTCCTTGCGATGAACATGATGTTCAGTGCCTTGTTCGGCGTGGGCTACAATATCGTTCGCTATAGAAAAACCGGCGTGCTCAAGCGCCTCAAGGCCACTCCGCTTCGAGCGTGGGAATTCCTCGTCGCCCAGGTAGGCTCGAGGATCGTCCTGCTGATGCTGGTAAACGTGATAGTCTATGGGGGCACCCACGCCCTCGTGCACTTTCAGATGATCGGCTCCTATTTCGACCTCGCCGTCATACTCCTGCTCGGGGCGACCTGCCTCGTATCGCTGGGACTGCTGGTTGCCTCGAGGATCTCGAGCGAGGAATTTGCCGGAGGGCTCCTGAATCTGCTCTCCTGGCCGATGATCTTTCTGTCAGGAGTCTGGTTTTCGCTCGAAGGCGCGCATCCGGTGGTCCGAGTCTTGGCGAAGGCCTTTCCTCTTACCCATGTCATCGATGCGGCGCGAGCGATCATGATTGACGGAGCGACTCTCGCCCAGCTCGCTCCCCAGCTCGGTGCGCTTGCCCTCATGACCGTGGCCTTTCTCGCCATCGGCGCGTGGAGTTTTCGATGGGAGTGAACGGGCTCATGAGGACGGCCCCGACTCTTGCAGGACTGCTGCTTGCGCTCCACTCCTCGGCTGACGAACCCGTTGTCAGCCCGCTGCCCTATTCCACTCGAACACGGCCTTATTCCGCCTATAGCGGCACAGTGCGCGGAGACCCCAGGACCGTCGGGATGGCGGGAGCCACCGTCGGTCTCGCCGACACGTTCGTCGCTGCAGGAGACAATCCAGCCGGGCTCGCCATGGCACTCGCACTGGGAGACACCCACGCCAGCACCAACCGCATCTATGATGGGCACCTCCAGGATCGCGAGGCGCCGCTCCAGGCGTCGAGCCTTGGCGCGGCGCTCTCGATCGAAAGGTTTGGAGTCAGCATCGGCCTGACGAATATCTGGGACGAAGGCCAGTTCTATCGCCTGTCCTCGACCTCCACTCCGCAATGGGTCGAGTCGTATGTGCGTGAGTACCGGGTTGCAGGGGCGTACCGTATTCACGATCGCCTCTCGATCGGAGCACAGCTTCGCTTCGCCACCCTGGTCCAGGGCCTCGGGCCTGCGACCGGCGCCGACTCGAACCCTGCCGCAACCGACAGCGGCATGGGCCTGGGTCTTGGTTTACTTTATCGTCTTCCCCGGCAACGCCTGCTCGTGGGGGCCTCCTGGAGCTCCGGAATCAACCTGGACGCACGCGACTCGATTCCGAGCAGCTTCTCGCTCCTCCCGGGCTTCGCCCAGCCCGTGCAGGTTCCGTCGCGGCTTTCGTTCGGAATCGGTTATGTTCCGAATCGCCTGCTGAGGGCGGATTTCACGATCCAGCGAGTAGGCGCCACTCCTGGAGCAGCACTCCTGTCCGATCAGTCACGCGGAATCGGCGCAAGCGCGACGATAGAACCTCGGTTCGGAGTTGCCTACACCTTTGCGGACTTTACCCGCATTCGCGGCCTGGTTTTTGGCGGCACCTATCTCCAGCCTTCGCGGATCGACACGCGTCCGACTCGCCTTCACCTGACGTTCGGCCTGGAGGCCAAGTGGTCCTTCGTGAACTTCGGCCTCGCCCTCGACCGGGCGGCATCCTACGACAACTACATTGCATCCGTGGGCGTGGATCCATTTCGGATCATGGAGCTGATGGACGTGATTCCACGAGCGCGCCGCCTGCCGCCTCGAGGATTCCTTCCTGACCCGTGGCATGAATCCGATGAAGGACTTGCCACGCACCTGCGAAACACACGCGATCACTCCTCCGTCCCGCGCCTCGATCCGTTCGAAGTGGGCAGGCAGATTCCGGACAAGCTGGAAAAGCGCGTTCGCGACTTCACGCCCGAGCAGGTCCTGGACCAGCTTCAGGAACTTCCGGATGCCATTCGAAAGGATATCGATGAGGTCCGTGAAAACATCCGCCAGCAGGAAGGAAAGCGCTGATCAGGTGCAGTCGTAGCACCGGTCCGAGCGGAAGCGTTCGGGATGCTCGACCTGGAAGGTCGAGTGGCGAATTCCAAATTCATGCTCGAGCAGGTCCTGCGCCGCCTGGAGCGCTTCCTCCGCCCGTGATGAAACCAGATGCGCGCTCATCGCAAGCCTCCGGCTTCCGACCGTCCAGACATGCAGATCATGGACTTCGGTCACTCCCGGAAGCGCCTGGAGTGCAGCCTTCAACCGGATCGGATCGACGCCTCGAGGAGTGCTTTCCATCAGAATGGCGACGGAATCGCGGATCAAGGTCCACGACCCTGCCAGCATCAGCGCCGCGAGCACGAAGGTGATGATCGGATCCACCCAGAACCAGCCCCGCCACGTGACCAGCACGCCCGCAACCAGGGCGCCCACGCTGCCGAAGGCATCCGCAAGGACATGCAGGTACGCTCCTCGCACATTCAAACTGTGCTCCTGGTCTCGATGCAGGACCTTGAGCGAGAAGAGGTTCACGAGAAGTCCTGCGGCCGCCACGACAATCACAATCGGACCCTGGACCTCTGCCGGCGACTGCACGCGCTGAACGGCCTCAAAGACCAGAACGCCGGCCAGGGCCCAGATCGACAGGCCTGACAGGAGCGCCCCGAGGATTTCGGCACGATGGTACCCGAAGCTCATGGTCTGGCTGGGAGGGCGACGAGCAATCCAGGCCGCAAAAAGCCCCAGAAGGAGCCCGCCGACGTCCGTCAGCATGTGCCCCGCGTCGGAAATGAGAGCCAAGCTATTGGAGAGCCATCCGCCAACGAATTCCACGACCAGAAAAATTCCGGTGACCATCAGAGCCAGGCGCAGGGCACGAATGGACTGGTCTCCGTGAGCATGATGGTCATGGTCATGATGGTGGTGATGGAAGCCTGACATTCCCCAAGGCTAGTCAAAAAGGCGCCTGCTTCCAACCGGAATCAGGCTTCACGTTCGAGCTGTTCGTGGACCTCGCGAAGCTGCGAGTCGATCCGTGAGCGCGGACGATCATGGAACCACTCCACCGGAAAGAAGTACTCGCGCTGGATCGTCAAGACGCGGACACCGCTGACTCGATGCAGATTCGCCGACTCGGGATCATAATCCTGCGGAAGATCGGCAGCGCGGCGCAGCTTTGCGGGCGAAACGGGCCGAACCCGCACCCTGTCCTCTCCGCGAAATTCTTCTTCCAGCAGGAGCAGCAGGCCCATCAGCGCATCCATGATGCTCGACTACCACCATGACGCGAGTCACGATGAAAAAAAATCTTCATTGTCACGGATGACACAGTTGTCCCGGAGCGATCGTTTTCCGTAGACTCTTGGTGAGCATGACGGAGAAACGCCCCGCCAAGCAGAAAAAGCCCAAGAACTCGCGTCGTCGTGCGATGGACGAAGAGCACGGACGCCAGGCCCAGCTCTGGTGGATGTTCGGTGTCGGGATGCTTCTGCTCGTATCGGCCTACTATCAAAACAACCAGCCTCCCGAGATGCCCTCCGACCGCTCCCCGGCCCAGCTGGGTGCCGGCTCGTCGACCTCCTTGCCCTATTACCGCGCCCAGTCTAAATAGGCAGGCCATGGCGCAGCACTGGCTTTTGAAATCCGAACCCTCCGTCTATTCCATGGACCAGCTTCAGAAGGACAGGATGACCAACTGGAATAATATCCGGAACTTCCAGGCCAGAAACTACCTGCGACAGATGAAAAAGGGCGACCAGGCCCTGATCTACCACTCGAACGAGGATCGAGCCGTGGTCGGAATCGCCGAGGTGGTCCGTGAGGCCTATCCCGACGTCGACCCGGAAGGCGGCGATTGGTCGCAGGTCGATGTCCGTTATGTGAAGCACTTCGCCACCCCGGTGACCCTTGCCGAGATCAAGGTCAATCCGAAGCTCCAGGACATCCTGCTCGTGAAGCAGTCCCGGCTTTCGACCATGCCCGTCAGCAAGGCGCACTTCGACCTGCTTTGCAAACTGGGAGGCGCGTGATGTCGGACCATCGAAACTGGTCTCCGTTTCACGTCGTTCCGACCGGTGAGCATGCGGAGGCTCCTCGCTCGATCCATACCCGCGAGGGCATTGGAGACCGCCTGCGTGCCGCCGCCTTCGCGGAAGTTCAAGCGCGAGATGCCTTTCTCTGGGCGGCGGAAAATCTCAGCGACGCCCCAAAAAGCCTGCAGATCGCGTGGAAAGGCCTCGCCCTTGCCGAAGATCGGCACCTCGACTGGCTGATGAAGCGCCTTGCCGAGCTCGGATTTGGAGCAGGCGATCGCGGGGTGTCCGATCAGCTGTGGCATTCACTCACGCGATGCACTTCGGCCGAGGAATTTTCACTCTTCATGGCCACGGCCGAGGATCGCGGACGACGCGCAGGTGAACGGTTCTTTGAGCAGCTGCGTGAACGTGATCCGACCAGTGCCGAAATCTTCAGGAAGATTGCCGAGGAGGAAGTCGAGCATATCCGCCTCGCCGAGACCTTCTACGGATTCAAGCCGGGCCAGGTCGAAGATCGTGCCAACTCGCGACCCGAAGGGCGAACCAGATAACCTCCGGGCCGCGAGATGCAGGGCCACGCCCTGCACGTTCGAATCCGGATGCACCTTTCGTGCTTTTCGCGGTTACTTTCCGGAACTTCCGAAAGCACCCGTACCGCGCGACGAGTCCGACAGCTGGGTGACGGCGCGCACGGCGGCAAGACCGACCGGAATCAGGAGAAGCTGCGCAATGCGCTCGCCGGCTTTCAAGGAGATGGGTTCACGCGACAGATTCCACAGCACGACCTGCACCTCGCCGCGATAGCCCGCATCGATGATTCCGCCTGCCGTCTTGAGCCCTTTCGAGGCCAGCGAGGAACGATCCGCAATCATCCCCACCCAAC
>JBIIXZ010000041.1:0-15877 GCA_044347055.1 Bdellovibrionia bacterium
AAAGGAGTCCTCGAACCAGTGGAAGACCCTCCCGACGCTTCCGACCAGCCGGATGAGCAGGATGGCCGTCAGGACTGCCACCCCCCAGATGATCGGGGTACCGCGAAAATACGGCCAGTTCAGCGCCGATGACGTCAAGAGCGCGACGGCCTGGCTGGCTGCACGAAGCACCTGCGACCTCACCTCCAGCGTTCTGTCCGCCGGAAGCGTCACACCGCGCAGAAACGCCCAGAGAAACGGCAGAAGGAGGACCCCGACAGCAGCGCCGGTCCACGGATTCGCGAATCGAACCGCAAGTCGACTGACCAGGGCCACCACAAATCCGGAGAGAGCCCATCGCACTGCCGCAGCACGAAGCATGGGGTCGGGCTGTCGTGAGGCCGAAAGCCTTTCACTCCACGACGAGTACTGCTCGATCACCAGGCGAATTCGCCGAGGCAGCAGTCTTTCGATGGGATGGACCAGTTTCGGCGCGAGTCGGATGGCAATCGGAGTGATGAGCGTCGTCAGGACGGACACGGCAACAATGATCGGATGAACTTCAGGCGCGAGAATTCCGGTGCTGACTCCGAGAGCGGCCATGATGAACGAAAACTCGCCGATCTGGACCATGCTTCCGCCCACCAGAACAGCCGTCTTCAGCGGCCGTCCGATGATGACCATTCCTGCCATCGGAAAGACGAACTTTCCACCGATCACCACCGCCGATAGCAGCAGGATCTCGCGCCACTTCGTCACGAGGACCGATGGATCGATCAGCATTCCCACGGAGACAAAGAAAATAGCCGCAAAAAGGTCCTTCAACGGACGGACGAGATCCTCGATGCGATGAGACTCGGAGCTTTCGGACAGGATCGACCCCATGAGAAAGGCACCCAGGGCGGCGGAATACCCCAACTGTGCCGACGCAATGCCGAGAGCCAGGCAGAGACCCACCGAGAAAACCAGGAGCATCTCATCCGACTTCGACGCGGCGACACGCTTGAGGATCCGCGGCAGCAGGAACGTTCCTGCCAGGAACCATCCGCCCATGAACAGCATGAGTTCGCCCAGCGAACCCGCCAGCGACGCCGAGCTGATGCCATTGCCGGTGGCCATGCCTCCGAAAAGCACCAGCATGAGGATCGCCACGAGATCTTCGAACACCAGAAGCCCGAAGACGAGCTGGGCAAATCTCCTCGATTTGAGCCCGAACTCATCGAAGGCCTTGACGATGATGGTCGTGGACGAAATCGACAGCATGCCCCCCAGAAAAATACTGTTCTGCGAGGACCAGCCGAGGATCCGACCGACCAGGAAACCCAGTCCGAACAGTCCGGACACCTCCAGAAGCGCGGCCAACGCCACCGCGGGCCCGAGACGCACCACTTTGCGAAAGCTGAACTCCAGCCCCAGGCTGAACATCAGGAAGATCACGCCGAGATCGGCCAGGGTCCTGAACTCGGCAGTGAACGGCCCCGCAACAGCCGCTGCGAAGATTCCCGCGCAGATATAGCCGAGCACCACGGGCTGGCGGATCCGATAAAAAATCAGCGAAACCACTGCGGCAATTCCGAGGATAACTCCGAGGTCGCGAATCAGCTCAGCCAGATGCACTCGCGACCTCCATCTTCAGTGCCGCTTCTGCTCGACGGCGTTCAAAGGTTCCGGGATCCAGTACGGTGGTTCGAGCCAGGGGACCGTCATCAGGATCGCGATACCGGATCGCAACGGCACCGGGGGTCAGCAATGCGTCCCAGATCCATCCCGAACACATCTTGCACGGTTTTCGAGTCACCCATAAAGAAGCCGCACCTCCGGGCGAACCCAGGCGATTCCACCGGCGAATGAGGTTCGTTTCAGCATGCTGGGTGCGGAAATCCCAGGCCGAATTCACGCCCCACGAGAGCACGGCACCATCCGCATCCAGCAGGATGGCCGAAACCGGAAGCGCCACAATCCGAGGCTGAACCTGCTGGGCCTCTCTCGTCAGCTGATCCAGAAATGGCCAGATCTCGTCGGCGGCGGAAAACCGTCTGCCCTCCGTCCAGGCACGAACCCACTTCGACAGGCATTCGTCGGCAGAGGTTTCCGCCGGCACCAATTCCACGCCGGCCCCTTCCAGTCCGGATGGACGAGGACACGAATAATCCACTCGCCTCGCGGCAACCTTCACCGTGCCCCAGGATGACTCGCTCAGCGGCTCGGTGGTGCGAATCCGGTGTCGAATGATCCTGCGCGCCCAGCGAGGATCTCGTTCGTAAACCGAGGAAATCAGCGCGATGACGCTCGAACCCTGTAACGAAGTATCTCGACTCCAGATCGTCGTTCCATCAGAGTCCAGCCAAGCCAGATGGCCGGTGCTCATGGGGATTTCCTCGCCTGCTTGAGCTCCAGCCATTTGCCGAAGTATCGATAAGAATCCTGCGTGGAATGGAGCATCATGCGGCGAATCCAGTCGGATTCGCGACGACGCCTTCCGGCCTCGGCCTGGTTCAATCCGGCCTCGAAGTCGCGATCAAAGCTTTCGACCGAAAACATCGCGCGCAGAACCCTCACTCCACCCTCGCGAGCCTGCTCCCACTGGGCTTTGCTTTCGTGCAGCTCCACGCAGGCTTGGACAAAGTCCTCGGTGGAATTCCCGATGCGCCCACCCCAGGTTCCACCATCCGACATTCCCTCGCTCCCGATGGAGGTCGATACGACGGGTACGCCGTGCCACCACGAATCCGAGATCTTGCCCTTGATGCCGGCTCCAAAGCGCAGAGGCGCGAGGCTCACGCGACGAGGCGCGAAGACCTCCGTCAGCGACTCGGCTCGGCCATGAACGAGAAAGCCGGAGCGAGGCGAATGCGCCTCCATGACTTCCTTCGTGGGATACGCACCGTAGACATGGAGCTCGACCGCGGGAAGCTGGGCGCGGATTCGCGGCCACACCTCGGCGCGCATCCAGCGAAAGGCATCCAGATTCGGAGCGTGCCGAAAATTCCCGAGCAGGCAGAATCCAGACCTTTGCAGAAATCCGTTCATTGCCCCCGGGGCCTCCGCCGGATCAGGATATGCGAACCTAGATACGGCGACACGGCTCGGATCCACCCCAAACTCTCGGATCAGGAGCTCGTGCTCGACACCCGAAACCAGCCAGGCCAGGTCGACTCGATGAATGGACGCGAGCTCACGGCACGCCAGGTCGACATCCCAGTGGATGCCGGCGGCCCTGCCTGCCAAGGTGGCGCCACTCATCGGCGACTTGAATCCCTTCTCTCGAGACACGCGCAGAAAATGAAGATCGGAAGTATCGAGGATGCAGGTGGCTTGCGGTGCAAACTCGCGGACCCGCCAGCCGAACTGCTCCTCGACCACGAAACGATCAAAGACCACGAGGTCGGGCTTCTCTTCCGAAATCCACTGATCGAATGAAGAGTGGTTCAATTGAATCGGCCGGACAGTCACGCCCTTCCACTCGTGCGACCATCGCTCGCACGAAACCCGGCCTGGCTCATTCTGCGCGGCCGAAGCAATCACGACCTCGTATCCAAATCGACCGAGTGCCTCGATGAGATTGCGATTGCGAAGCCCGGCGGCGGAACTCTGGGGCTCCGGCCAGACATAGGCAATCAGCACGCATTTTCGACTCACGATGCCAGCCCCATTACTCCCATCCTTACCCTGAAGCCCCGGCTTTCAACAGTGGTAACGACTTCAAGTTGCTTCGCCGAGGGATTCGCTGCACTCTGAAAACATGGATTCGATCTCCAGCTCCTGGGACTTCATGCAGCTCTTCCACTACTTCGCTCCTCGCGTCCTTTTTGCAGTGCTCTGCGGAGGGCTCGTTGGCCTCGAGCGTGAACTCAAAAACAAGCCTGCCGGCATCAAGACGAATATCCTGATCTGCCTCGGCGCTGCGCTATACACATCATTGTCCATCCTCCTCTCCGGTGCCAACACCGGACAGGGCGGAAACTACGGCGATCCCTCGCGAATCGCTGCGCAGATCGTCTCGGGAATCGGCTTTCTCGGGGGCGGCACGATCATCCAGGCTCGCGGAACCATCCTGGGGCTGACCACGGCGGCAACCATCTGGGTCGTTGCCGCCATTGGCGTCTGCGTCGGCATGGGCCACCACGATATCGCCGTGGCCTCATCCCTGGTCATCGTCATCGTCCTGGTAGGAACCACCTTCTTTGAGGACCGCGTGCTCGGGCGGTCGCTCACGTTTGCCTGCGAGATCCTTGTGCAGGATCCTGAAGGCAAGGTCCGCCAGGCTATCAATCACTCACTGACCCAGAATGACCTGATCCTCGACGACTTTGACATCGAGTCGCGGGGCGACCTGAGCCAGCTGACGGTCAAGTACAGCGGCCATCGAAACGACCACAAGAAATTCATCCTGGATCTCTGGAGCACGCCGGGTATCCGCGAAGTCAAGCAGGTCTAGACGTCAGCCGACCCGAATTCCCTGCAAAGGGGCAAACTTGGCTGCACGACGGCACGGGTACTGGCATGCCACCAGCACGATGACGAGCGTGATCAGGCCGATCAGCAGATAGACTGCGGGCTGAAAGCTTACGGGCAGGGTGCGATCATAAAACACCTCGGGAAGCTGGACGAGCTCGTAGCGCTTCAGGAAAAAGCAGAGAAAAACCCCGAGGATCGCTCCCCCGACAATTCCCCGGACGCCGATGCCAAGACCTTCGGCGAGAAAGATGGCGGCCACCTGCGAATCCCGCGCACCCATCGCCTTGAGGATCGAAATCTCACGCTTTTTCTCGAGAACCATGAGGGTCAGCGTGGTCACGATATTGAAGGAAGCCACGACGACGATGAACGCAAGGACCACGAACATCGCAAAACGCTCCAGCTTGAGCGAAGCAAACAGGTGCGAATTCATCTGCACCCAATCCTGAACCTTCCATCCGGAGAGGATTCCTTCCAGCTCCCGTGCAAGCACGGGCGCACCTTCGAAATCCTTGAGGGTCACCTCGAACTGCGAGACGACCTCCGAACGCCGCAGGAACGACTGGACGTTCTTGACCGCAGAAAAAACCACCTGCAGCTCCTGCTCCGGCATTCCTGATTTATATACGCCTTCCACGACGAAACGCTTGAGCCGCGGCACGGAACCCATCGGGCCATCGGTTTCGGTGGGAGAGATCAGCGTGATCTGGTCTCCTGGAATGATCCCGAATTCGTTGGCAAGCTCTCGGCCGAGGTAGACACCGGGAAGCCGAATCGTCTGCCCGCGCTCCTGCATCGTCAGCAAAGACGGCTCTGCCAGCTCGATGACCGACCGCCGAAGACGCGCCAACCGCGACTCATCGACTCCCTTGACCACCACGCCATTGACCTTGCGTCCCGACTTGAGGATGGCCTCGGTCGAAAGCACGGGCCAGACGCTCTCGATTTCAGGATGGCGCCCCGCCCACTCTGCCACCTGCTTCTCGATCGAGGCATTCCGCGGTACTCGACCACGTTCGAAACCCGTCATTTCCGCCCGGGGGGTCGCCAGGATGTGGAGATCCGATGACATCAGCCGCTTCTTGAGCTCGTTTTCAAAGCCATCCATCACGGAAAGCACGACAATGAGCGAGCACACGCCGATGCCGATGCCGAGAAGCGAAAGCCAGGTGATGAAATTCAGGAATCGACTGTTCTTTTTGCTCCGCAGGTAGCGATTGCCGATCCAGCGCGTCCACGGACTGCGCCAGAGCTGCATCAGCGCGGAAGAGGAGGAGGCGTCGACCCGCATCACGTTTCCTTCGAGTAAAAGCTGCCACCGCGCTCAGCCATGGCGACCAGTTCAGGAGACGGCTCGAATCGCGAACTCACCCTCGACGCAAGATCGCGCAAACGCTCCACGATCCTCGAGGCTCCCAGTGCGTCGGCGTGGCGAAGCAGGCCACCTCGGAACGGGGGAAAGCCCGTGCCCATGATCATTCCCAGATCCACCTCGCCCGGCCCCGCGACGACTCCTTCAGCCAGCGCGCGCGACGCCTCATTGATCATCGGAAGCACGCACCGATCCACCATCTCGTCGGCAGTAAAGCGTCCCCGCACGGGCTGGACGCCCAGGAGCGTGTACACCTCCGGATCGAGGCGCTTGGATTTGCCGCCGTTCTCGTAAATGTAAAAGCCTTTCCCGGTCTTTTTTCCAAGCCGGCCGGCCCCTGCCACTCCGCCGTTCATCGTGCAGGGCTGCATCCGAGAACCATAAGCATCGTGCAGGATATGCGAGACCTTCTCTCCGACGTCGATTCCCACCTCGTCGATCAGCTCCATCGGACCCATCGGCATCCCGAACTCCAGGATGGCGGCGTCGAGCTCCTCGATCGAAGCTCCCTCCGAAACCAGGAACAGTGCTTCATTCAAGTAGGGAGTCAGCAGTCGATTCACCAGGAACCCCGGAACATCCTTAACCACGATCGGGGTCTTGCCGAGCTGCTTGCTCAAAGAAAACACCGTGGCAACCGCTTCGTCAGAGGTTTCATTGCCACGAATGACCTCGACCAGCGGCATGCGATGCACGGGATTGAAAAAGTGCATGCCTGCGATCCTTCCAGGATGCCTCATGCCCTGCTGCATCTTCGTCACCGATAATGACGATGTGTTCGAGGCGATCACGCACTCGGGCCGAACAATCCTTTCTAGGTCCGCAATCACTGCCCGCTTGACCTCCATCTTCTCGACCACGGCCTCAACGATGAGGTCAGTGGCCTCAAAGCCGGAAAAATCCAGAACCGGAGCAATCAGGTTCAGTCGCTGCTGGAGCTCGCGCGCGGTGATGCGTTTTCGCTGCACCTGCTTCTGCCAGAGCTTGGTGGCGGCCTGCACTCCCGTCGCCAGAGCCTGTGGCGTCAGATCCTTCATTCGAACAGGAAGCCCCTTGTCGGCAAAGAGCTGCGCGATTCCACCGCCCATCACGCCCGCTCCCAGAACCGCTGCATGGCGGACCGTTGCAGAAGTGGCGCCCTCGCCAGCACCGGTCGACTTCTTGACCGCCTCCGTGAGGAAAAACAGCGAAATCAGATTTTTCGAGACATCCGTGGCGGCGCACTTTCCAAAACCGCGAGCTTCGCGGTCCATCTGCACGTTCCGCGCATCGGCACGCAAACGATCCCCATAGGCGGCACCGTTGTCCCGAAGAACCTCGATGACTTCGAGTGGGGCCGGATAGCGCCCTCCTGTTTTCTGCAGTACTCCATCGCGAGCCTTCTTGAGCATCAGGGCTCGCCCCATGGGAGTGTGCTCCAACAGCGCGCCAACGGCTCCACCTGCGCCTCCGAGCTTCGGCTCGCGGGCAAGCCTCCGGCCGCCCTTCAGGGCGTCGAGATTCTTCTTCACCCATGCCAGCACCTGGGCGTCGAACTGCTCGGCGGTCATCACTCCCTCGCTCAGGCCCGCCCGGAGCGCCTTGTCCGCGGTCAGCATTCGGCTCGACAGAATGAAATCCAGGCCTTGGGCAAGTCCCACCTTGCGCGGCATGCGCACGCAGCCTCCCATGCCCGGGATGATTCCGAGCATGACCTCCGGAAGGCCGATCCGCGTGGACTTGTCATTCGCCATCAGGATTGCAGTGCTCGCAAGCGACCACTCGCAACCCCCACCGAGACATGGTCCCTGGATTGCCGCAATCGTTGGAAACGGCAGGTCCTCCCAGGCATTCAGGAGCCGCTGCCCCTGCGCTGCAAGATCCGCCGCCTGCTCGGCCGTGCGAGCCGATTGAATCAAAGTGATATCCGCCCCTGCAATGAACTGATCCCTCTTGCCGGAGCGGAGCACAAGAGCACCGATCTCGCCGGACGCTCCCCTGCGCTCGAGCTCGGGAAGAAGATCGCCCAGCTCCATCATGACCGTCCGGTTGAGCTTGTTCACCTTTTCGCCCGGCAGGTCAAAGGTCAGCTGCCAGATTTCGCCTTCAAGCCGATGAAGTTGGAACGCCTGCGGAATGGAAGGAGCCATGCCTCGAGAATAAATCAGGCTCGCATAAAAACACAGGCAGGAAACCCACGCCCGAGGGCGTCAGTTTCCTGCCTGATTCGATTCGCCAACAGTGGCCCGAGGAGGGCGCAGCTTCAGGTCAGAAGAGGAAGCTGACCGTTGCAGTCACGGAGTTGAAGCTCGTGTTCGAAAGCGATCCACCGACGAACTGCTGTCCGACACTATTCATCCCACCGAGGCCACCATATCCGTAAAGGGCTCCCGGATAGGCCCCATAGAGTGCGGGATTGTAGAGGTCTTGGTTCTGACGTGAGGAGAGCACGGTGTAATACCGATAACTGGCTCCCACGTTCACGCTCTTGCTGATGCGGATTTCCAATCCCGCAGTCGCGTAGGCCAGGAACTGAGACAGCTCATAATCCGCAGGAACGCCGTATCCGTACTGGCGAAGAAAATTCAGGATTCTCGGATCGTAGTTCAAGAAGCTCCTGGAGTAGCCGCCGCCGCCGCCAATGAACGGACGAATGCGGGAAGCCATTCCGAGCAGGTGCAGCTTCAAGCCTGCATCGACCACGTTCTGCTTCAGCGCACCGGTCCAGTTGTTCGCGCCACCGTAGGCGAAACCGTACGGATTCAGCAGCCCGGAAAGGGCCAGCGCGGTGGAGTCATTCAGTGCCAGTCCGTAATCGGAGTAGCTGTAGTTGAT
The DNA here is from genome assembly GCA_044347055.1 of Bdellovibrionia bacterium. GTDB lineage: Bacteria > Bdellovibrionota > UBA1018 > UBA1018 > UBA1018 > CAIOHW01. Next base: position 8,624 of record JBIIXZ010000041.1, read on the forward strand.
CTCGAAGCCCAGGTGATCGGAAACGCCCATGTCGAGACCGGCACCGATCGTGTAACGGCCCTGGACATTGTAGGGGCTCGCTCCAGCGAAACTCGAGAGGCCGCCGCGCGGAACAATCCGAATCGTGAACACCTCGTCGTCTGATGAAGACTGGAAATCCGCCGCCCGAAGCGTCGACACGCCAGCCGAGGACGCGCCCTGATCCGAGACCGGAACGCTGACGACCTGCTCCTGGATGACCGGAGCCGGAGACGAAGCAACCGTGCTGGCAGCAAAGCCACCCAGAGGGGCCGGAGTGGTCGAAGTTTCGACCGCTTGACCGAGGACCTGGCCCGTACGACGCTTCTCGTCCTGGAGACGGAGATCTTCGAGGCGCTCCTGAAGGAGGTCTTCGTTTCTCACTTCTTCACGAATCCGCTCGCGTCGAACGAGTTCCGTGCGTGAGGTCACCTGTTCCGAAGCCGCCGGTGCAGCTGCAGGAGCGGGCGCTGGAGCTGGAGCCGGGGCGGTGATGAACACCGGATAGGGTTGAGCAGGAACCGCAACGGGCGCAGGCTGCGTCTGGATGACCTGCACCGGAATTGGTGCCGTCGCCGGTGCCGAGGAAACGACCGCCGAGGTGACGGTGCTCGGGGCAGTAGCGCTCCGCACGGGCTCCATGACCGAATCTTCCGCATCAGCGGGAGAGTCCGCGGTCGTTACTGGAGATTTGCTGGAAGACTCCAGAATCAGCTCCGCCCTTGCTGAAGAGGCGCCCAAGGCCATGGCCATGGCCACCAATCCCCAACCCGCTTGGCCGGATCGCACTCGCATTTTCATCCATTCACGGTTCATAACCGCTCCTCTGTTGATCGAAATCGAACCTTTTGCGTTGCGTCGTATAGCAATGGCCATACCGAAATACTAGAGTTTTTTTAACGCATTGCGTCTGCCACAAAGTGCCGTAAGATCCATCGGTTAACAGAACCCCCGAGAGCAGTCGCGGGCAACCCCAACGCTCAAAGGTGGAGAGAAATGGGCCAGTTTGACCCCGGCGGTGCATGAAAAATTTTCACTCTGCTGTCCAGGTCTTCGACAGATCCGAAGCTCAAGGGAGCGACAAGAGTGAGTGATTTCAGTAACTTAGCGTGAGCACTTTCGGCATTGGGCTTGCTCTCCAGAATGGACGTCGACGGGCCGGTGCCAATACCCCCTATCCCCTCAACATCCCCCTTGTTGCCGGCTCGTCGACTCCCTCAGCGAAATCGATGCAGGTTTTTGGTGAAACGAGTTTCGACGGACTTGGCCCACTGCTCCGCCCACCGAGCAAAGATCGGAGCCAACCCCCTTTGAACGATGGCAAAGAGCGTGAACGCCACCAGAAGCAGCATGACGTATTCGGTGATGGCCTGCCCCCGCTCGTTTTGACGAAACATTCTCATTCTCCGCGGATCCGCTTCTCGTACAAACGGACATATGCTTCAGCCATCTTCAAGTAATGAAACCTTTCCAGGGCAAGAGCCCTGCAGACCTCCGGATCAAACCGCAGCGCTCCCGATTCCAAGGATTGAACGGTGCTGATCCACTGATCCTGATCTTCCCAAGGAATGAGACGACCCACGCGATCATCGATCAGCTCCGGCAGGCTGCCGCGCGGAGTCGCGAGCACGGGAGTCCCCGAACAAAGCGCCTCGGCAACCACGATTCCAAACGGCTCCTCCCAGAGGATCGGAAAGATCATGGCTCGACCGGACACCAGCAGATCCGCCTTCGATCGACCGGAGACGGGCCCCCACCACTTCCAGGATGGCCGAAGCGCGCACTCCAGCCGTACCGACCAAGGTCGAGTTCCGCCAGCAACCTGGAGAGACACTCCCGCCCGCCGCGCGATGGAAGCGGCACCTCGAAGATTCTTCACGCTCCAGTTCGTCTTGGACAGGAACATCAAACCGTTTCGACGAATGTGCGCTTGCGAAGTGGAATGGAACTCCGCGGGATCGATGCAGTTGTGCACGAATTCCGTCCGACCGTGCCGACGCGCATGATTGGCGGAAACGAAGACGGCTCCCGGCGAAAACCACTCACCCGGTTTGCCATTGCCATGGATGGTTGTGACCAGTCGGACCCCGATCCGCGCCTCGTCCTCTGAACTGAAGGGCACGTGAGTGTGAAGCAGATCGACCCCATGAGGAAGCGCCGCTCGCACCTGCTCCACAAATCCTGCCTCAGGCCGAATTTCCCGCAAGCGGACTCCAGGAGCAGGCACGGAACCCGGCGGAGCAAGCAGCGTCACCTCATGCCCGAGCTCCGCAAGCCCCTTGCAGAGCCAATCCACCATTCTTTCGGTGCCACCGTAATCTCGTGGAGGCACCGGCCTGCTATGGCAAACCGCAATTTTCATGATCTCCTCGTCACCCCAAAGGTCCGGCAAGACCGGAGCGATGTGCGATCCATGCAGTGGCGTGCAGCGACTCCGACCATTCGGCCATGGAACCCAGATGAGGCGCGATCATCCGATGCACCTCAAAGAGCCCCTCGACGCGAGCACTTGCTCCTTTTGGCGGCGAGGCCACGGGCACCCGAAAAACATCTGCAGACGAGAGCCTCCCGGATCCATAAAACTCATTCCACTGCTTCGCGAATTCTGGCCCGCGAAAATCCGGAAAAACCTTCTCGACATGCTGCTCGAGAAAAGGAAGCACTTCGGCCGCCTGTCGGAACATTCGCTCACAGATCGTCCGCCAGCGCTCCACGGACCACGACTCGGCCTCAACCGGAAAACACGCGCGGATAAACAGGTACTCGCGCCCTTCAAGAGGAAATCCGTATTCCGAAGGAACGGCGCGCTCCAGCTCCAAGGTGGGCGCCCCCGACTCCTTCCACAGCACTCGCCTGGCCATCCCCACAGGAATTGCGTGGGTGGAGACAGTGAGGGCAAGAGTCACTCTCAAGGCATCCGTCCCCAAGGCATCCCGAGATGGGCGCGAGTCTGAAACTTCCATCCATCCCCGGAGCTTGTCGGGATGAATGCTGGAGATCAGGCCTCGCGCACGAGTCACATTACGGATGTTTTCCGCTCCTGAGAGCTGGATGCCGAGGACCTTGCCCTCTTCCACAAATAGCCGATTGACGCCAACCGGCGCCTCCACGATGTGGGCACCCAGCCGAGTGAGCAATCGAAGGAGCGAGGCCCGAAAGGCACTCACTCCCCCTCGAAATCGAACTCCATCCACGGCAAGGGCGAGGGCCTGGAGGACATCAAACGGGGCCACCTGCTCCGGCAACTCTCCTCCGAATGCACCAGCCAGCCAGGCATCGATCCATTCTCGTTCGGACTCTGTCGCGCCCAGCATCCGAAGATCAGCCGAGGACTCTCCCCAGGCATGCACCAGAGGATTTCGAGGAAGCTCCTGGAGGAACTCCCGGCGAAACTGCGCTTCGCTCGTGACTGCCGCCGGCGGTCTCTTCAGTGGCGTCGCCGATGCGGAACTGCTCGTCCCTGAGGGAGACTCCTGCACCGAAAGAGTCAGTCGCTCCGGCAGAGCGCTCCAGAATCTCCTCAGCGGCTCGGCTCCCGCCTGGATGGCCTCCACGAGGCCCCGCACGACGGACTCCTTTCCTCCAGCCTCCCGGACGGCAGATCGTAAAGTCGCATCAAGATCACTGTGAAAGCCTGCTCGATACCGAGGAGTGATGGCCTGGAAAATGGGAGACTCGACAATGACCGAAGCCCAGTCCGCATCGGGCAGACGGAGCGCCTGCAGGCATTTTCCCGCAAGCCCCAGACGATGATCCGGATGCCCGATTCCCAGTGCATGGTTCGGCTCGGGATCAATAACCTGTCCATTGGAGGAGAGCCTCCACTTCTTTTCCGCACCGTCGCCCACAAGCAGGACTGAAAGCCCCATTCGGGCAACGAGTGCGCCGCTGAGAAGCGCCGGGATTGAATCCCCCAGAACGATCCAGTCATAAGATTCGGTCAGTCGAGCCTGTCTTGCCACTGATTAACCGTTTTCTGCCGAATGACGCTGAAGTGCAACCGGAGTGACACAGGTGCCGACGGCACGACAGACCACCACGGGCGGATCCAGAACCTCTGCGGATGACTCCGCACGGCCGCCCTCCGAAAGGGGCAGGGGCTGGATCACCTTGCGAGCTTCGAAGCGCATCTTGCGAGAGCTCTTGCCGACTTCCAGGATCTCGCCTACCGCCTCGATGTAGTCGCCTGCCCTGACGGGAGCGAGAAACTCCACGCTTTCGTATGCCCGAAACAATCCTTCATCCCCATCGAGCCGGATGAGCAGCTCGGTGGCGACATCCCCAAAAAGTCCGAGCATTCGGGCTCCATCGACCAGATTTCCCGCATAATGGGCGTCGTGAGAGGACATCCTCAGGCGAATGCTGACCGTTCCGATTCTTCTAGCTCGTTCGCGCGTGTCGCTCATGAAACCTCCCCAGTACGGTGATGAGAACAGCTTACACGGGGGCCAGCCGAGTGACAATTTCAGCCACATGATGAGCGACACGGCGAGAGGCCCCCAGGTGAGTGTCCGTCCGCCACTGGCACCACTTCGAGACGGTGGAATCGACGGGTTTATCCGCAATCTTGCGAAGCCAGGCTTCGATTTCGGAAGAAGACTGCATGAGCTCGAGCTGGCCCAGTCGAACGAGCTCGGGAACCTCAGGAAACTTTGCCGTTCGTAGAGCTCCCGCCCCGATCCAAAGATTGCTCAGCGAAGGCTCGATGACGCTATGAAGCCCGGTGCGAAAACCGCCCCCAACCCACGCGGCGTCCCCCACCGAATACAGCTCCGCCAGAATTCCCATTTCCTGGACCAGGACGAAGTGGGCCCTCTTTCCTGGATTGAATCCGGTGGCGGTGGTCGGCGGGGCGGGATGCTCATCCAGTGGCCGGCCATCCAAAAGGCGGAGCTCAGGACTTCGAGCCTGCTGTTCTTCATCGGGAGTGCTGAGCCAGACCTGGCCGCAGGGTGAGACGCGATCGCTCCACGCCCTCAGCTGCCCGCCGCTCGGTCGATGAGGAACAATCCAGAATGTCCCCGCGAAAGCGTTGCTTGAAGCACCTTTCAGCAGAAAATCGACATCTTCGTCCCAGGCACTGCCCACCACCACCCAGGGACGCGGCAAGCGCATCCGCTCTCCGAGCTCACGAAGCTCCAGGATTCGTGATTGGGGCCGCTCGAGGCGGGCGACGATCTGATCCCAGCGGGGATCCCCGGATCTGCAGGAATTCGCCTCAGGGATGAAACGCAAGATCTCGCGTGAGGAAACGTCGGAAACCGTCAGAAAAATCGACCGGGGAATGCTGCCGAAAATTGCCCTCGTGATCCGCGAGCACCACTGGAGCGACCTGCGCCACTCGGCATTCACCATGGCAAGGGTGATCCTCCGATCCAGGAGAGTCCCCCACAGCTCAGGCCAGCTCTCGTATTTGGCGGTGATGAATACGGACGGCAGCTCTCCGAACCTGCGTTCGAGCTGCTCAAAAAAAAGCGACCACTCGCCTTCTCCCGGAGACGGCCCGCAGTAGATCGGAGAAAACTCAGAACGGAACCTCTCGAGCCGCGTCCGTCCCGATGGTGAAAAGACCGTGAGCCCGAAACGGCACTCTGAAAATTGCGGAAGCTCTCGTAATTCGCGTGCCACGCCCCACAGCATTTCGAGCTCACCGGCACTGGCCGCATGAAACCAGATGAGGCCTCGCCCCGAGGCTGGCGTCCAAGACTTGCTTTCGATGTCGAGATGAACGCGCCACCCCCACCCGGGCACTCCTCGAAAGACCAGGGGCATCACGAGCCGCGAAGCCGTACCGGTGATGATTCGGTAAATCCAGGACAAGAACCGGAAACGGAGCGAAGGATTTTGGGTTTTCTCGATGGTCACCAGACTCATGAGTCCACCACAGCCGGAGAAGCTTGGGCTTCGCCCCCGGACAAGGAGCTTCCAAGCACCTCTTGTACCGCGCCGACCACCTGGTCTGGAGAAAGCTGTTGCATGCACAGATACCGCGAGCTCCCCAAGCGAAAGCAGGCCGATCCGTCCTTACTGCAGGGACGGCACCAGAGTGAGGACGCCACAACTCGACTTTCGGGGCGCCAGGCACCAAAGCCCAATGCTGGATCCGTGGGCCCAAAAATTTGGACAACCGGCTTTCCGACAGCCTCGGCGAGATGCACGAGACCGGTGTCGTTGGAGATAAGCAGCCGAGAAGCATGAATCAGGCTTGCCGTCTGTGAAAAATCCGAACTCTGAAATGCCCGCAATACCGGCAGTCCGGCTCGCTCCAGCAGTTCAGAAAGTGCCCAGCACTCACGATCGCGCTCCGTACCGACAATGGCGACGGGGAGACCAATGCGGCAGAGAGAGTCCGCCAAACGAGCGATGGGCCAGCGCTTTCCTGGCCACGCCGAGCCCGGCATCACGGACAGAAATCCACGAGCACGAGGCCCCCATGCCTGAATCCAATCCTGAGTTCGTTGCGATGCCCCACCCTGTTTCAGCAGAAAGGACAAATCGGGACGATCCTGGACCGAGCCCCCAGCGAGGAGCGCAGCTCGCGTGGCCAATCCTCCCTCGTGATCAGGACGAAGCCGTTGCGGCCAGGCCGACTTGAAAAGAAAAAACCCCAACCTGCGTGCTCGTGACTTCGAAAGCACAGCCCAGCGACTCAGCGAGCTTCGATTGCCGGAGAGTGTCCGCAGCCAAAAATAGAACCGCGCATAACGCGTGCGCAGGCTCGAGTGCAGATCCAGCACCTCGTCGTAGCGCTCCTCGAAAAGCTGGCGGCAAAGGCGATGCCAGGCAAAAATCCCGGATCGACGTTCAAACCGGACCAGTCGGTCGCAACGAGAGTCCTGCTCGAGAAGGGATGCCCAGGTCGTAGAACACACCCAGTGAATCTTGGCCTTCGGACGAGTTCGGCGAATTGCGGTCACCGCCGAAGAGCAGAGAATGATGTCGCCCAAAGCGGACAAACGAAAAATCAGGATTTTGGGAGAGTCAACAGAAGCACTCATGGACTGTGATCACAACGTGCCACGTCAGGATCTCGCGAGGGCAAAAAAAAACCCTGAGTAGTGAGGATACTGCTCAGGGTTTCGGAAGTAAAATGGGGGCATCGTGCTGCTTTAGCGCCGAGCTACCTCGGTACTATCCTCGCCGCTGGCGAGCTTAACTTCTGAGTTCGGGATGGGATCAGGTGGAGCCTCGCCGCTATAGACACCCCCAAACTTGTAAAATTTGGTTTGGGGAGGA
>JBIIXZ010000196.1:0-4861 GCA_044347055.1 Bdellovibrionia bacterium
GAGTCGGACGCGCTCAGAGCCCACTCCAGAGGCTCTCTGGGAAACGGTCCCGAGAAAACTGTCAAACGAGACGACTTCGGGCAACTCAGCTCCGAGCAACGCCACCTCGCCCAGTCTCACGACTTCGCGAGTGCGGCGAAGCTCCATTTTTCTGAGAATGATCAGTGCTCCGGCCAGAAGAGTCAGTTGCCCACTAATAAAGACCATCGAAAGCGGCAACGAGTGAGAAAAGGCGACGACTGCCCCTTGTAGAGAGAAATACCCCGAGAAGGCCATCAGCACGCCCACCGTGGTGGTCGGCGAAAGGCCGATCCTTTGAAGGCGATGATGCAAGTGCGAGCGGTCTCCCTCGAATACGGGCCTGCCCTCTCGAATCCGAAGAGCCATCACCAGCACTGTATCGATGACCGGATAAGCAAGCACCAACGACACCGCCAGCGCACCCTGCCAGCTTTGTGATTTCAATGCGATGGTTACTGCCGATGCCGAAAGAAAGAATCCGACCGTGAGGCTTCCGGTATCACCCAGAAAAATTTTGGCGGGCTTTCGGTTATACGGAATGAACCCCAGGCACGCACCAATGAATGCGGGTAGGACGAAGGCCAGAAAAGGACTGCTCGGGTAAACATTGAAGGCCATGGCTATGGCAAACAGTCCGGCTCCCGTCAGGATGGCGTTACTTCCGCAAAGCCCATCTACTCCGTCGATCAGGTTGTTGGCATTCGTCACGCCCAACATGAAAAGAAGGATCAGCCCTGACAAGGCTGTGGCCTCTACGGGGCCCAGCCCCAGTGCGGCGATGTTGCCGCTTTGACCAAAGATGAAAACCCCAGAGGCGATCACCTGCACGAGAAGCTTCGGCCGCGCCTGAAGATGAACGACGTCATCCACGAGGCCGATGGCGAAAATCAGGAAGAGTGGAGCCACCCTCCAAGAAAGCAAAAGAAGCTGATCGGGGGTCAGCCCGAGCGGCCCGCGACCTGCGAGATGACAACCCACCCAGGCGAGCACCACAGATAGAAAAATCGCGGCTCCACCCAACAAAGGTGTCCGCCGTTCATGCCGGCGACGCTGATCCTGGAGGGCAAAAACTCCGACCCGATTTGCAATCGAGATGACCAGGGGCGTCGCCAGACTGGCGATCACCAACCCCGAGCCAAAAAAGAGAAGTGCCTTAAAGAAAGTTCCATCTTCCGCGAGCCGAGTGAACATCCTGTTCTCCCACAACCGGGAAAGATCATCTCTGCACCTGAAAGTGTTTTGCAAACGATTTTTAAGCGCAAAGTCAGGCAGAAAGTTCTGTGTTACCGAACACCGATCTTGTGACCGCCAAGTCCGCGCTGACGACACTCCAACCCGCACTCCGCGACCCACTCTCGCCTTGCCTAAGCCCGGTTTGGGCTGCTAGCTCTAAAGCATGCTTCGTTCGCGTGATCTCAGGACTTTTTGGCATTCCGTAGGCCTTTTTACCGGAGCAACTGCAGGGGCCATCCTCTTCGGAATCGGTTCGACTTATGCCGCACCGCAAGGTGTCACTGCCCCGCCAGTTTCGGGAGCCCAGATCGAAGCATTCAAGAAGCTGCCCCGATCCGAACAGGAAAGACTTGCGAAACAGTACGGCGTGAATCTGGATCAGTTGGGGACGGGAGCAACCCCCAGTCCGCAGAAGAACATCGACACTCTCGACCAACCCACCCCCGTAGCCGAGGCGCCCTCTGATACTCGGATGAAGGCGCCCGAGGCGATTCCGACCCCGGGAGTGCCCGAAATCGAACAGCTCGCGCAGGGTGAGCTTCGAAAGCTCAAGCCCTTCGGCTACGACCTGTTTTTGAACGCGCCCAGCACCTTTGCTCCGGCCACTGACATTCCCGTCCCGAATGACTTCATTGTGGGTCCGGGCGATCTCATCAACCTGCAGCTCTACGGAAATGAGAATGCCAGCTACAACCTCACCGTCTCGCGCGAGGGGACGATCCAGATTCCAAAGCTGGGCCCCATCCAGGTGGCGGGCCTGCCTTACAGCACCCTGACTGGAACGCTCAAGAGCCGCATCGCCAAGCAGATGATCGGCGTGAATGTCAGTGTCAGCATGGGCCCTCTCCGCAGTATTCGAGTCTTTGTACTCGGAGACTCGCAGAAGCCGGGCTCCTACGTGGTGAGCTCGCTCTCGACCGCGACGAATGCGCTCTTTGCCAGTGGCGGCATTCAGCTCATCGGCTCGCTTCGCAATATCCAGATCAAACGCCTCGGGCAGACTCTCGGCACCCTCGATCTTTATGACCTGCTCCTCAAGGGAGACACTTCGCAGGATCGCAGGCTCCAAGCCGGAGATGTCATCTTCGTCCCACCCGTTTCGTCGCGAGTGGCGATTGACGGACGAGTTCGGCGCCCCGGCATCTATGAAATCAAGCCCGGCGAGACTGTGAAGGATCTGGTTCGGATGGCGGGCGGCCTGACTGCCGAAGCATACGCCTATTCGGCTGCACTCGAGCGCATCGACAATAAAAAGCTTCGCACGATCAAGAACGTCGATCTCGAAAACCCGGAAACCAACGAAACGAAGCTCCAGGACGGCGATGCAATCGTGGTCCACGCAGTCGCTGATCTCGTGGAGGACTCGATCGAGCTTGCTGGAGCCGTGACCCGTCCCGGCGTTTACCAGTGGCAGGAGGGCATCCGCGTCTCGGACTTCATCAAGAACAAGAACACGGACCTGGAAGCCGATGTCGGCTTTGATTACGGCCTCATCGTTCGAGAGAAGAATGATCGTCGCGATATTACCGTGCTGCAGTTCAACGTCGCCGATATGCTGGCCAATCCCAAGTCCGACAAGGATCCGGAGCTGAAGAAGCGAGACAAAGTGCTGTTCTTCACCAACCTGGTGGATCGCGATCTAGGGTTGGAGTCCTACCGCGACATCTCTCAGACTCAGCTCCAGGCTCCGACCGCCCTTCAAGCGCAAAATCGGGGACGGACCGATGAATCGATCTCTACCACCAGCTATGGAGGACTGTATCGGAACAAACTTCTTCCATCCATCATCAAGCAGCTGGAATCCCAGAGTCGCTCGGGAGAGCCCCCGGAAGTAGTGGAAGTGGCCGGGTCAGTTCGCTTTCCGGGAAAGTATCCCAAGCCAGAAAACTACAATGCGCTTCAGCTCATCTCGGCAGCAGGCGGCCTCACCGAAGATGCTTACACCCTGAACGCAGAAATCAGCCGGGTGACGGTGAATGCCACGACCGAAGCCAAGATCGAACACTTTCCGGTCGACCTCAGGGCAGTCTTCGAGGCTCCGGATACCGCGCCCACGATCCAGACGCGCGACCGACTTTTTGTGCGGCAGATTCCCGACTGGGCCGAACAGAAGACTGTGGAGCTGATCGGAGAGTTTCAGTTTCCGGGCAAGTACGTCATTCGGCGCGGAGAAACGCTCTCCGATGTGGTGAAGCGTGCCGGAGGCGTCACCTCGCGCGCTGATGTTCGAGCGAGCGTGTTTACCCGAGAAGACCTGAAGAAACAGGAGCTCGAGAGGCTTCAGACGGCGCGGGCGCAGCTGGAAATCGAAATCGCCGCGACGACTGTCGGAACCGCTTCTGCGGCGGGCTCGGCGAAAGCGCCGTCTGTCGACGCCGAGAAAGCCCAGCGCGCGTCCCAAATGCTCGCTCAACTCGAAAAGACGAAGGCCATGGGGCGTCTGGTCGTCGATCTGCCCGCAGCCCTGGACGAAGATTCGAGTCAGGACATCCGCATGGAAGATGGAGACAAGCTTTACCTGCCTTCCGTTCGACAGACGGTCAGCGTGATCGGCGAAGTGCTCTACCCCTCGTCCCACGTGTATGAGTCGGGTGTGACCTTCGACGAGTTCGTCGATCGCAGCGGCGGCACCTCCGCACAGGCCGACACCGGCCGCATCTACATCATCCGAGCAAACGGCCAGGTGGCCCGCCCGGCTCGCGGCCTGAGCGCAGTGTTCAGCAGCGGTATCAAGCCGGGTGACACGATCGTGGTTCCGCTCGACAGCGACCACATGAAGCCGCTACCCTTCTGGACTGCAGTCACGCAGATCATCTATCAATCGGCGGTGGCCGTGGCTGCGATTGGAAGTTTGCTCTGAGTCAACCGAGGTAAGCCCGTCCATGGACAATCGAAATCGCAAGGGCGCTGAATCTCAGATAGATCTCGTCGGACTTGCAAAGGCACTGGCAGCTGACGCAAAATTTTCCGCTTCGCTCTCCTTGGCTTGTGGGATGACCGCCCTGTTGGCGTCATTTTTCATCTCTCCGCGCTATGAATCCAGTGCGCTGGTCATGTCCGTCAGTGGCAATGACCAGAACAAGCTGTCGGTGCTTGCAGGTCAGTTGGGAGGGCTGGCCACGCTTGCAGGGTTCGGCCTCGCAGGAACGCCAGAGGTCGACAAAGCCACGCTGGCAATGGAGTCGCTGAAATCGCGTGAGTTTCTCGGATTTTTTGCTCGCTCCCGTGGCCTGGATGTTGCCCTCTTTGCCGGAGAAAGCTGGGATCCTAAAACGGGAAAGTGGAGCATTGACTCATCAGCTTACATTGAGTCCGAAAAAAAGTGGGTTCGTTCCGTGCCGGAGCCCTATACCCCGGAACCTGATCTGGTCGAAATTCAAGAGAGGCTCTTGAACTCGCATATCAAGGTCAAACCCGACAAGAAGTCAGGACTAATCCAGATTTCGGTCCTTGCCTCACATCCGCGGCTGGCCAAAGCATGGCTGGAGTGGCTAATCAAGGATTTGAACGCATATGGACGCGAACGCGAGATCACAGAGAAGCAGAGGAACATTTCTTATTTGAAAGAGCAGATACAAAAGACGGATGTTGCGGAACTCCGGCAGAT
>JBIIXZ010000197.1:0-4860 GCA_044347055.1 Bdellovibrionia bacterium
CCAGGCGGCTGCCCTGAACAAGACGGGCATCAAGAGTCAGGGCGGTTCGGTCGCGAAAATTGACGCCTATTCGCTCTGGCTGAAAGCGCAGCAAAAGGAATTACCGACCCAGTACCGCAGGATGCTCGTCGGCTCGAGTGCTGCCATGAGCAACGGAGGCAATCGCCCTACCGTCACTTCGAGCAATTCGTACCGACTATCGCGCCCCCTGGCGACGACCAGCGAGGCCACCGCAGCGGACGCATCCATGCGTGAGGTACTGCTGAAGCAATCGGGGGACGAAAAGGCCTATGGTTACGGCGGCAACCTGATTACCGAAACGACCGTGCAGGAGGCCGGAGCACTGACGCAGTTGCTTCCTTCACTGGAGACGCTGAGTGAGTCTCAGGTCATCAGCATTTTGGAGCGCGGACGTCCGGAGGTGCGGGCGCAGATTCTTCGAAGTCAGCGTCTCTCTCCTCTCAGAAAAAAGTACCCGGGGCTCACCACGTCAAAAGCCTATTGGGGGCTTCTTGAGTGGGGCCTGAGTCAGGAGGAAGATCTCGAGCTGCGTCGTGCAGCAGCGCGATCTCTATCAAATGAGTCTGGCCCCGAGGCGCTGAAGGTGAAGGCCCGGGCGCTGATGGACACGGACTCTTATGTGCGTGCGGCAGCAGCGCAATCGCTATCAAACGAGTCTGGCCCCGAGGCGCTGAAGGTGAAGTCCCTGGCGCTGATGGATAAGAACTCTGATGTGCGTGCGGCAGCAGCCGCATTGCTTTCGAGCGAGTCTGGCCCCGAGGCACTGAGGGTGAAGACCCAGGCGCTGAAGGATCAGGACTCTGGTGTGCGTTGGGCAGCAGTGGGATCGCTATCAAACGAGTCTGGCCCCGAGGCGCTGAAACTGAAGGCCCTGGCGCTGAAGGATCAGCATTGGGGCGTGCGTGCGGATGCAGCGGCATCGCTCTCAAACGAGTCTGGCGCCGAGGCTCTGAAACTCAAGGCCCTGGCGCTGAAGGACACGGACTCTTATGTGCGTTCGACAGCAGCGCGATCGCTATCAAATGAGTCTGGCCCCGAGGCTCTGAAACTGAAGGCCCTGGCGCTGAAGGATCAGGACTCTGATGTGCGTGCGGCAGCAGCGCGATCGCTATCAAACGAGTCTGGCGCCGAGGCGCTGAAACTGAAGGCCCTGGCGCTGAAGGATCAGGACTCTGATGTGCGTGCTGCAGCCCAAGAGCTTCAACTTGCTCTCCGAAGAGATGAAGTGTTGCGTCCAAAGGATACGGTATCGATCAAGTCCGCGCGTGGCGTGGAAGCGGTAACGCCCGAGAGTCGAGTTCCTGGCTCAGCGGTCGAGCCCCGCGTTTCGGCCGCTGGCAGGGCCTCCGTGAAGACGGGCCTCGCCCAGAGCCTGATGAGCGTCATGATGAACCAGGATCTCAAGAGCCGTGGTCTTGAGGGCCAGGCGGGTTATCACTTCGTTCAAGGCATCGGTGATGCCGACAGCGTGATGGATCTGGCGATCAAGAAGCCGATCCAGTCGCGGGGGCTTCAGCTCGCGAGAAGCGGGCTCGGACTCGCCGCCCGCGGCATCGGCGTCTACGGTGCCGGCATGAGTGCTGCGCAGCTACGTCAGGCGCTGGTGGAAGGCGATGCGGGCGGAGCCGTGACGGCGGGCGTGAAGACGGGAGTGCTCGGTGGTTCGGTCGTCCGACAATTTGCCAAGCCCATTGCCGGAAAGCTGATGACGGAGGGCGGAGCCGCCCTCGCCCGTCGCGCCGGTGCAAGCGGTGCAGCCAAGGTGCTGGGCACGGCAACCGGCCCGGTTGGCCTCACGGCTCTCGCCGTGGGCGACATGGGTGTCATGGCGATGGAATGGCGTGCGGCCGCCTATTATGGCTCGATGGAAAAGATGTACGCGCAACCGCAGTACGAAAGCCTGCGTTTTGGCCCGGGATTCCAGAAATCTTTGATGACGAACGCCGGAATTCGCGGATCGCTCAAGGCACTGGAAACGAACGTCGACCCGGAAATGCGCGACACGCGATTCCAGATCGAGTCGAGGGCGTTGATTGATGGCCTCGCGATGCGCGAAGTGCTGGGCCTCTCGACCGAGCCGGTGGTCGGCGACAAACCGAGCGCGCTGGCGGAGCATCTGAAGGCGAATGCCGCCTTCAATCCGCTGGCCAGCAACGTGCCGAAGTTCATCAAGGAGCTCTGCAAGAAGGGCGAACTGAAGTGCAAGCGCACTGAAAAGCGCAGCAACGTCGGCATGGGCGGCTTCGGTGGAATCGGTGGAGGCGTCCCCTCGTCCTATGAGGTGCAGGTCGAGGATTACTCGGTGGCCATGGCCGATTACCTGCTGAAGGAAAAAGCCAAGGCCAAGGCGAAGTTCGAGAAGGAATGGAAGGAGGCGCTCGCCTCCGGCAAGGCCGACGCCGACTGGATGGCCTTCATCCAGGAAAAGGAAAAGCTCGAGCGCGAGTATGCCCCTCGCCTCCAGAAAGAGGCCGAAGAGCTGGCCCAGAAAAAGGACGCCAAGGCCGACGAACAAACCCCACTCCAGAAGGAGTACGCCGCGAAAATTTTTGAGGCTTATGGCCGCACCATGCGTCCGGCCCAGGTTGCTGACTCCATGCTCGAGCACACGGGCATCGATCGCCACGTCACCGCCGCAGAGAAAAAGCAGCTCCGCGACTCGGTCAGAAAGGCCACCGCCGGCGGAAAGACCAGCCCACAGGCGGTGAAGTCGCTGCAGTCCGAGCTCGTCGCGCTTGAATCGCAGGCCCTTTCTCGCAAGACGGGAATTCCCGCTGACCAGATTCGCAGCAATCCGGTCGAGGCACGCCTGGCAGTCCGCAAGGATGCCTTCCGTGACGGAATGAAGGCCGAGGGCATCGAGGTCGAGAAGCTTCCTGCGGGAGTGCGCGAAGCCGTGGATGAGGTGCTGAAAAAGAAGCTCGAGCTCGAAGCGAAGACGGGCCCTCTCGAAGAGGCCCCCGCCGAGACGCAGGAAGCCGTTGACCAGGCCAACCTGCAGCTCGAAGCCCTGCTCTACGGCATCCAGATGGGCAAGCGCGAGCCGCCGATGACCGAAGCTCGAGTCGAGGAATACGCCCGTCGATTCCTGGGTGCAGGCTCCGGTGAGCGGAAGGCGGCAAGCCTTGCCTCGGAAGCCACGGAGCAGCTCGACAAGGCGCTCGCGCCCGAGGAGCAGGTCGGACGCGCCGATCGCCGTGAGTTTGAGCAGCGCTCCAGGACTCGCGGCGCGACCCAAGCCGTTTTACCGCAAAAAAATCCCCCGGCGGCCGCAGGGGCCTCCTCGCCCGCTCGGTCCTCCACGGCTCGGTGATCGGCAAGCATGTCGACCTTGTGCATTTCGATCGCAATTATTCAACATGGATCAATCGCGAGGACTTCCGTCCGAGCGCAGCGTCTCGTTCCAAGAGGAATGGAGAGAGTTTTGCGATCGGAACGCGCCGATTCAAAATGCGCTCTCCCTCCTGGTGGCAGACAATGCTCTCCGGGGTCTTGGCGCCAAAAACCTTCTTGATCTCCGGAAAGCGAGAGAGCTCCTGGGGGTCGCGCGCGCTGACCTTGGCCTCGATAAACAGGTGCTTTCCAGGCGCGAATTCCAGAAGAAAGTCGACTTCCTCGCCAGCCCTCGAGCGCCAGTGGTAGATGCGCCAATCTTTCTGGTGGTTGAGGAGGCATTTGTAGATCTCGGAGAATACGAGGTTTTCGAAGAGATGCCCCTGCTGCGGAGTAGTGAGAATCTGCTGGGGTGAGGTCCAGCCCTGCAGGCGGCAGGCAAGTCCGGTGTCCATGAAATACACTTTCGGTGACTTGATCAGCCGGGTCGAAAGGTTCGACGCAAAAGGCGGAACAAGAGCGATCAGGTGCATGCGCTCCAGGATCGAGACCCACTCCTTGATGGTTTTTCCATCAACATCGGCGTCGTTACCGAGGCTGGCGTAATCGACGATCTCGCCCACTCGACCGGCGAGTAGGCGGACGAATTTTAGGAATTCGCCGCTCTTTTGAATTCCGGCGGCAAGCACGATGTCCTTTTCGACATAACTGTTGATGTAATCGTCGAGATACCGTTTGGCATCCTTGTCAGGAAAGGCGTGAAGCTCGGGCCAGCCTCCGCGAAAGAGGATGTCTTGAATGGTGGTGCTTCGCGCACGAAGGATCTCCGACACGCTCAAGGTGTTCATGTCAAAATAGCTCGCCCGACCGGCCAGGCTTTCCTTCACTTGCCGGTCCATGAGGATTTGGTTCGATCCGGTGAGTCGAAACACGGTTGTTGGCGAGTAACCGGGAACCCTTTTGGCGAGGTCGACTCTTCGCTTGAGAGATGAAAAGAGCGCAGGGGCGTACTGCGCTTCATCGATCAGGAGTTTTTGTCCCTGAAAGGAATTGAGAAAAAGTTCGGGGTCGCGTTGCGCGAGATCCCTCAGTGCCGGGTCATCGAGCGAGAGTTCGGTAAAGTCGGGAGCCATCCGCAGGAGAAGGCTGGATTTTCCGCACTGACGGGGGCCGCGAATGATCTGAATCGGATCGTTGCTTGCTTGAAGGGCAGGAGTGATTTCTCTCGGGATCCACATTTGACAATAATGCGCCCACAATCCGTTTTTGTCAAATCAACCAGGTCTGCACTTCGGGTCCGCTGGGTCACGCCCGCAGATCCTGAACGCATCCAGATGAGGCGCTTTGCAGCGAATCAAAAAAGATCATCGAGCGGGGGCATCCCTACTCCATCGCAAATCCGATTACGCGCACGATTTTTGCGGGATTGTCCGGATGCGGGACGGAGGCCGCTACCCTTCCAATTCTTGAAGCTAGACTTCATTTTTTGGAAGGGTTAAAATTTTT
>JBIIXZ010000198.1:0-4849 GCA_044347055.1 Bdellovibrionia bacterium
GAGGCGGGGGAGCGCAGTGTTTTCGATTCCAGCTCTTGAAATGCCTGGTCGATCGCGCGCTCGTAGGTGCCGGTCACTCGCGTCGTGGAACAGGCGGAGAGAGCAAGGGCGCCGAGGGCAATGGTACAGAGCCTGCTCGTCGTGATCTTGGTCATGAGATCTTCCTCCGGGGTTTGGTCCTCTTCAGTTTATCGGAACTCGGGTGCATTGGAACGAGGCATCGGTTGCCTTGACGCGCTACTGAACGCCATGATTCTGTCGCGACATGAAAGTGGCATTTTTCGATACGCATGGGTTCGAGCAATCTGTTTTTGCGAACGAGAATCGCGATTTTGGTCACGAAATCACTCATTTTGAGGTTCGGCTGGGTGAGCAGACTGCCAGCCTTGCCCTCGGCTTTCCGGCGATCTGCGCCTTCGTGAATGATCGCCTGGGGGCATCGGTGCTGGAGAAGCTCGCGGAATCCGGAACCCGTCTCGTTGCCCTTCGATGTGCTGGATTCAACAACGTCGACCTCGAAGCTGCCGACAGGCTGGGTATTCGAATCGTGCGCGTGCCGGAGTATTCTCCCCATGCAGTCGCCGAACATGCGGTGGCTCTCATTCTCAGTCTCGATCGAAAGATCCACCGAGCTCACGCACGTGTCCGGGAAGGTAATTTCTCGCTCGAAGGCCTGGTCGGGTTTGACCTGCACGGCAAGACGGTCGGAGTCGTGGGTACGGGGCGAATTGGAGCTGTGTTTTCGAAAATCATGTTGGGTTTCGGGTGTCGAGTACTGGCCTATGATCGAGCCGAGAGCCCGGAGCTCGCCGGCCTGGCGGGGCTTCGTTACGTGGATCTGCCCGAGCTTTTTCGCGAGTCGCAGATCATCTCGCTGCATGTGCCTCTGACTCCTTCCACCCGGCACCTGATCGATGGTTCGGCGATCGAGCGGATGCGTCCTGGAGTGATGATCATCAACACGGGCCGTGGAGCGCTGATCGATACACCGGCCCTCGTTCATGGGCTCAAGAGCGGAAAGATTGGCGCGGCGGGCCTGGACGTTTACGAAGAGGAAGAGGGAGTGTTCTTTGAGGACCTCTCCGGCCAGGTGCTGCAGGATGATACGCTGGCGAGGCTTCTGACTTTTCCGAATGTCCTGATGACTTCGCATCAGGCTTTTCTGACTACGGAAGCGCTCTCGAATATTGCCACGACGACGTTGAGGAATATCTCCGACTTCGAAGCGGGGCGTCCGCTTGATCATGAGGTGACCGCCGCGGCGAATCTCCGGAAGGCGGGAGCCTAGCTCCTGCTGGGTCAGAGAAAAATCTGAAGCGCGGCCGAGTTGGTGCCGGGGATGAAGTTGTGCAGGATTCCTGCGGCAAAGTGCCGCGAGAGTCGCGCCTGGATGGCGTAGTGGTACTGGGTGACGATTCCCTCGGTGGCGTACCACGCCTTGCGCTGAGCGGCGGTCAGGTACACCCGGCTCAGGTTGATGGTTCCGGTGAGGATCGTGATCGGATCCAGACGTGGCCCGTTGAAGTGTTGCAGTACCGAGTACTCGAACTCGATCATCGGCAGCCGAAGCGTGGCCATCGCCGAGGCGAAGTAAAGTGCGGGCAGGGTGGTCGAGATTCTTTCTCTGGAAAGCCCGACTCCGAGGGTGAGCCAGCGCTCTCCGAGCGAGAGGCCGAGCCCCGGGCCCACCGTTTCGGTGGTGGAGTTGTAACGAACCGAAACACCGAGGTTCAGGGCCCGATGCGTGCCTTTTCTTTTCGGGTTCAGGCTGAAGGCCGTTCCGAGATTGAAGTGAGGCAGGGCCCTTTCTCCGGTTTCCGCGACCTCGAACGTCCGAAGATCCGCGCCGCCGGCGCTTCTTTGCAGGACGTCGTTTCCGTAGAAGGTGTTGTTGCCGGCGGTCGAAACCGCAGTGCCGAACTTCTGGAAGCCCTTCACGAGCGACAGCGAGTTATTGATTTGTCCCGACTGGGTTCGAATCTGGCTGAAGATATTTTCGACCCCGTAGGGCGTCGGATCAGTCGGAGTGGCTGCCGGAGTCATGTTGAAGGATCCGGCGAAGCTCGAGCCCGCCGAGGCCGCAGCACTCCGGGCACTCGAGGAGGAGCGGCCTCCCGATCCGCCCCCACAGGCCCTGTCGGCGAGCGAGGGAATGAATCGTTTGTAGAACTCGCATTGATCTGCCAGGGCAGGCGAGGAGGAGAGCAGTGTTGCAGCTGCGGCTGCAACACTCACTGCGGCCCGGAGCACCGAGCGATTGTTGATGGGTTGAGCGCCCCTCTTCATGGAATTGATCATGTCATGGACTTTGCGGTCTGGAACTGGGCGGAACTTGCCGAGTGGCGAGCCAAAAAAAAGGGCCCGGTGTTTCCACCGGGCCCTCTCAAGACAGATCCACTTCGGATTAGAACTTATAGTTCACGCCGGTGTGGACGATGTAGCCAGTGGCTGAGTAATCACCAGCCTGGGTTGCCGCTGCTACCGTAGCGGTGCCCGTGCCGGATGCCCTGGAAGCCTCGCCGGCCACGTTCAGCTCCATCGTGTTTGTCAGGTCGGTGGAGAAGCCTGCGGTGACGCTGTGAGCGACTCCCGGAGGTGTCAGGGTGGCGCGTGCCAGAGCTGCGTTGGTGACTTGTGAGGTGTACACGTAGCCTCCACGAAGCGTCCAACCTGCAATGCCCTTGTAAATCGCACCGACGCGATAGTTGGTTTGGTCAGCCCAGTTCATCGGAACTGCGGAGAGATTGTTTGGGCCTCCGCCGACGTTGATCGCCCCAGACAACGTAATCTGATTCACCTTGGAGTACTGGGTGTTGACGTACTCAAGATTCACAGAAAGGTCCTGCGCGAGATCATAGAAGCCACCGACGGAAAGCTGAGCCGGCAGGGTCGAGGCTGCAGTTGCGGCCCCTCCTGTGAATGTGCCGTTTCCAAGGGCTGCAGGGATGATTCCGCTGGAAGTTCCTTCCAGGGTGAAATCAACTGCGCCACGGTAGTTGGCTCCGAGGCCCCATCCGTTTCCGGTGTAGCTTGCACCCAGTCGGTAGCCCTTGGCGTTGGTTGCCTTCATGTCAGAAAGGCTGACGCTGCCATTTGGCGTACCGGACGAGGTTCCGAACTCGCGCATGAAAGTGAAGTCGGCCTGGACCTGAGTAATGCGGTAGGATCCACCGATCTTCAGGCCCGGGAGGACTTCATAGCCGGCACCAACGGCATACTCGATCGCGCTGAGATTGGTCAAAGGGGTATGCGTCTTGCCTCCTGCCGTCACAGCCTCGGACTCCGCTTTCGCACCTGCAGAGACGTAAGCGCCCACGCCGATGCCGAGCTTTTCGTTGATGGCGTAGCTGCCCAGAGCACCAAAGGACGGCGAGAAAAGACGCTTTCCAGCCACAGTTGCACTGCTTGTGACTGGTCCATTGAACTTCGAGAAGGTCGGCGAAACGTTCGCGCTGATTTCAGAGCCCTTGGAGCCAGCAAGATTTGCAGGGTTGAAATAGAGAGCCTCAGCTCCGGTTGCGGACGAAACGGCTGCATTACCCTGACCGGCATACTTACCGGACCAGAGAATCGACTTTTCAAAACCTGCTGCCAGAGCCGATTGTCCACCGAGGATCGAGAGGACCAGGGCGCTTGCGAGCGCTTTGTTACTGTGACGAAGAATCATGACTCATGCTCTCCTTGCATGGGGTTAACGCACACATCCGTGTTGGATAGAGAAAGTCTAACCGCCATTTTGCTTTGCGTGAAACGCAAAGTGTCCGAGTCCGTCTCTCGGGAACAGAGAGCAGTGACAACGCTTTGACGAGGCACTCCGGTTGACTACTCATCTGCAATGAATTCGATTGAAAATGAAAAAGGCGAAGTGACCTCGCGATCACTTCGCCCTGATGTTTTTGAAAAAAGCGGCCGGCCTTACGGCTGAACCTGCTTCACGAGCCGCGAGACATCGAAGCCCTTGGCGGTCATGCGCTCGAGAATTTCGTTGTAAGTCAGCTCATCCATCGTGGTGTTCCGGCTGAGGATCCAGAGATAGTCACGGTTCGGAGCTCCGACCGCGGCGTACTCGTAATTCGGACCCAGGTCGACGATCCAGTAATCGCCGGAGAACGGCCAGAAGAACGTCACCTTGAGCTTGGCGTTCGTGGTGCTGTCGACGACTCTCGCCTTGCCTTTTCCCTGCTTGAGCTTGCCGTCGATCGAGTCCAGGTTGCATTCGTTCAGCACGCCGATCGTGCCGTCAGGGTTTGCGGTGTAGGTGGCGCGAGTGGCGGTGCATCCCTTCTGAAAGCTCTGTGGGATCGAGGAAATCTCGTACCAGCGACCCAGATACCGATTGAGATCCACGTAAGGAACGGTCGTCAACTCCGGCTGTGAGGGGCCGCGACCAAAAGCATGCGCTGCTGATGGCACCGCTGCCATGGCGCCCAGGATCGAAAGAATCTGGAGAACAGAGAAAACCTTTTTCATGTAAACCTCCTCGTTTAAGAGTTTGTGAACGACTTCTACCAATGGTTTATGCTTTGCGTCAAAGCAATCCTGAGGCGGTCGAAGTCCTTGAAACTGCAATAAAAAAGCCGCACCCCGAATGGAGTGCGGCTCTGGAGTTGTCAAAGGATGACTCGATCAGAAGCAGGTGCTGAGGGAGCGGAGGACCTCTTCGCGGTCCGTGTAGGTGCCGAGAGCCTGTGCGAGCTCGATATTGCTCCGATCCAGCAGGTTCGCTTGGACGTTGTACTTGCGAGTGATTTCGGTGACCTCCACCCACTGACGGCCCGCGCGCGGAATCGATTGCCACGTGTCGGAGCAGATCATGCCGCCGTTGGCGACAGGGCGGCACACGGTGTGA
>JBIIXZ010000199.1:0-4839 GCA_044347055.1 Bdellovibrionia bacterium
CGAGTGAACGCGCTCATGATGAGAGCGTATCGGCTCGGACCGCGCGAAATACAGTCAGGGTTTGGTTAAGAATCCGTGAGGAATCACTCCGACAGGCAGGCGCCGATGAAAGTCGCGTCGATCGTGCGCGGTCCCGCTGAAGCGCGAGTAAAGACCAGACCCGAGCATTCGCCGAACGGATTGCCGGCGGAGTAGGTGTAGATCACGAGTTCCTTGCCGGGGGCGCCGAGGACCTTCAGCACGCTTCGGGCCTGCTGGAGGCTTCGGGCCTGGGCGGGGGCGATGAGGACATGATCCGGAATCTGGTAATGGCCCTCGCGTGCTCCATGGATGTAGAGCGTTTGCTTGAGCGCCTGGGTGAGTTTCTCGCCGACCTTCAGCTGCAGCCGGGCCGACACGACCTGAAGGTCTTCCTGCCGCGACCCGAGCGCTTCGGCCACGGACTCGAGCTCGTTCGAGAGCTGCGAGAATCCCGGCAGTGGGCTCTGCGAGTGGAGCTGCACCTGAGCCGCGTGTGCCGATGCGATGGGAAGTCCGGATCCCAGACACAATACCGCAAAAAGGGTCCGGATACCGTTTGTCGTCTTCATGGTCACTTCACTCCCAGGAATGCCTTGAGGTGGTCCTTGAGGGACATCTTCAACGACGTGATTTTGCCCGAGGAATCGTAGCGATAGCGATGCGTGACGGTTCGTGACGCGGCATCGTAGCTGAGCTGGAGCTTTCCGAAGAAGCCCAGCTCCTTCTCGTCCAGGCGGATCGGGTTTTCGCGACCACTGGAGTCGAGGACCATGGCTTCGAGGAGCTTCCGGTCCGTGGCCAGGATGATGTTGCCATTCGAGAGCCAGTTGTCCGCCGGAATCAGGCGGTAGCCCGCCACCAGGGCGAGCGAGGCATTCGAATTGAGGAGGCTCGAGTCAGCGACGGGTCGGGCCGTCGGCTTCAAGCGCGGAAAGTTCTCGCTCGGGGTCGTCGCGAAATTCCAGTACCGACGAATCAGACCCTGGGCCAGATTGTAGGACTGCAGCAGCTCGTCGCGAACCTTCCGACGCGCGCTGATCGGAAGCTTCGCAGCCTCGTCGTACTGCTCGCCGATTTCAGCGAGCTTCTGGAATTGGGCGTGGGCTTCGGATGAAGGTCCGTTGGCATCGATCTCCATCTGGAGCTCGATGAGGTAATCGCTCTTCAGGATTTCCTGACGGGCTTCATCATGGAGGGCCGTGAGGAGCTTCGACTTTCCAATGTACCTGCTCGAGCGATTTCCAAAAAGCTCGGCGGCGTCGAGTGCCTCCTGGCGAAGCGCCATGAGCACCTTCGTGCGAGCATCGGCGTCGGCAAAAAATTCGTTCTTCGCCGCAGCCAGCTCCTCGCGGAAGTCCGGAGGCAGCGTGCACGTGGCGGTGTCCCAGTCCCTGCTGCAGATCAGGTCCAGGTTCGCGACCGGGTCCTTCTCGCTAAAGAAAAGGCCATCTGGAATTTCAACGGCGCTCGCATTCTGGGCAGCGGCCGAAATCAGGATCGCAAGAGCGGTTTTTTTGAAGTTCAGGAGCTTCATGGTTCGTTTCCTTTGGTGTGGCTGGAAACTACGTCCATTCGTGGATCGCGACGACTGAGGAGTTCTAAGATCTCCGAAGGTGCTGAAATCAGGAACGAATTGAAGCCAGAAAGGCCGATTTTTTCGGGCCAAAAGGCTCTGGTCAGGCCACCAGACGCGGGCGCTTTCGTTCGCGTGCTCCCGGGGATTTCTCCTCGATGAGGACGTTGATCTCAGCCCCCAGCTGGACGATCAGCCCGGTGAGATAGAGCCAGAGCATCAGCACGATGACCGCGCCGATGCTGC
Organism: Bdellovibrionia bacterium; assembly: GCA_044347055.1. Lineage (GTDB taxonomy): Bacteria > Bdellovibrionota > UBA1018 > UBA1018 > UBA1018 > CAIOHW01. The sequence goes on from JBIIXZ010000199.1 coordinate 1,841, forward strand.
CATAGGTGGCGTTGTAGTTTCCGAACTGATCCACGTAAAGCTTCAGGCCGAGTGTGGCAGCGACAAACAGAAGGGTGCCGGCGACGCTTCCCGGAGTAATGAACTGGAACCGTTGTTTCGTGTTGGGCCCGAGTCGGTAAAGCACCGCAAGAGCCAGCGAGATGCCGACCAGCACGAAGATCCAGCGTCCGACCGCAAAGGCTGTCGTCAGGATTCCACCCCATCCCAGCCGTGTTGCCAGCCATTCCTGGAGCACTCCGCCGGCGACGATCAGTGTGAACGTGGCGACGATCACGAGTCCCAGGAAAAGCGTCAGCAGCAGAGCGGTGGTTCTTCGTCGAAAAAACGAGCGGGTCTCGTCGACATCGTAATTGACGTTGAGCTGCTCCATGATCGCATCGACGCCGGTCGAGGCCGCCCACAGGGTGGCGAGCAATCCGATGGACAGCAGGCCTCCCTGTCGATTGCTCAGGATTTCTTCCAGGGTCCTCGACAGCATGCTCGAGGTGTCGCCCGGTAGCGCCTGCGAAAGCAGGTCCATGATCGCTCGGTCAACATTGTCGATCGGCAGGTACGGAAGGACTGTGAGAAGAGTCAGGATCGCGGGAAAAATCGCGAGAGTCAGGTAGTAGGCCAGAGCGGCCGCTCCGGAGGGCACGCGATCATTTTGAATTTCGTACCGGAGGTCCCTCGCAAATTGACCCCAGCTGGTGTCGTGGACACCCGTCCTGCTGATTCCCTTCCAAGCCATGCTCCTGCAGGGTGCAAGGACGTCTCCGTTCGTCCCGCTTGCCGCTCTCTCGGATCGCGCTTAAGCTGTTCGCATGAAACTCTCGCTGATGCGTCTTCTGGGCGTCCTCTTCACTCTGGCCGCGGCGCTTTCGTCTGCACCCTCGCTGGCAGGTTACACGCCGATCGGCTTTGGGATTGCTCCCCCGGCACAGCTGCCTCCGAAGAGCTTCAGCATTGTCGGTGCTCGACTCAGTGCCGGTTACGGAGTGAACAAGGATGTCTATGGTGTCGACCTGGGCACGATCGGCAACATCACTGAAAACCAGTTCGTGGGAATCGGAGTTTCAGGACTCTTCAACTGGAACAAGGGACACGCCACGGTGATCGGCCTACAGGCCGCTCTGGGTGCAAACATCAACGTCAACAAGGCTCGCATCGTCGGTCTCCAGGTTTCCGGCTGGAACGCCAACCTCGCTGAATCCACCATGGTGGGAGTGGGACTAGGCCTGGGAAACCAGTCTCCGAACATGACGATGATCGGGCTTCAGGCCGGGCTCTACAATACTGCTCGCCACGTTTATGGCTTCCAGATCGGCCTCGTGAATCGGGCGGAGAATCTGCACGGCATTCAAATCGGGCTTCTGAACTTCAACACTCACGGCTTGTTTTCACTGGCCCCGATTATGAACATTGGGTTCTAAGCTAAGTATTTGTAATCTTTGGTATATCTAGTTGTTTGACGCATTGCGGCATGATGGGGTAGTCACCCCTTCATGAACAACCGCGTTCTTGCCACCGGTCTCCTCGTCCTTTCCTCGGGCTTTTCGTGGCAACCCTACTCTGCCATCGACTCCACCGAGGCGGTGCTCAGCTTCTCGCACGAAGTGGAGTTCACTTCTCGAACCGAGCCGGACGAGGAATTTGCGCGCGAGAAGATCGAAGCGCAGGTCAATCATCTCTTCGGACCGATGGCAGAAGCGCCGGTGAAGGCGGTTCCGCAAGGCAATCACCGGATCACCGAAATCTCGCTTCGAAGAAAAGAAGGAACGACGACCTCCTACGTGGCGAGCTACTCGTACCGCGGCACAATCGTCCTTCAGGGACTTTCCGGATCCAGCTACGACGTCGTGCTTCCGGTGAACCCTGATCGAATCTATCGCGCGGCACTTCGGACGCGCTCCAATGGCCGAGAGTTCAATCCCTGCACCGATCCGCATTATCAGTCCGAGGGCGACTTCTGGTATTTCTGGAATCCCTACAAGCCGGGCTGCGAGCTGAGAGAGGGGATCGATTACCGACGGTTTTCAGCGAAGGTTCGGCGCGAAGCCAATACGCTTCAAACCTATCCTGAATATCATCGTCTCGCGGATTCGAGCGGCGTCATTCGAATCAGCATCCTCATGGGAATGGACGATCCGACCAAGGCCAAGGATCCGAATCGTTCGGCGGACATCAATGCTTCGAACTTCGTGGGAATCCGCCGCAGCCTGGAATCGATGGGATTCCAGCGCCGCATCCTCGGCGAGGCCGAGATAGCTGAGATCGCGGCGGTCGATGATCCGGTGGCCTACGTCGAGGAGTTCACGAAGGATTCCGGGCGCGCGCGGATCGTGGTGCAGGTGTTCTTTGGTCCGAGCGGAATCAGCGAGGACAGCGGAGCGTTCCACCACTTTCTTCGTGATGCGCTCGAGAACTCTTCTCTGATGATCTACGACGGGCACTCGGGGCTCGGAGGGCATCTTGATCTTGCCGCCATCGAGGAGACCCACGGCTTCAAGATCCGGCTGCCCCGGGATCGGTACCAGATCTACTTCTTCAACAGCTGCAGCTCCTACACGTACTACAACACGATGTACTTCCGCCGAAAGGCGGGCGGCTCTGACCGTCGTGGCTCGAAGAATCTCGACATCATGACCAACGGCCTGGCCACCTATTTCAGCGTGCTGGGAGAATCCGACATGAAGCTGATCCAGGCGATTGATTCCTGGGCTGCTGGCGGTCCGGCAAAGAGCTACCAGGATCTCGCTCGGTCAATCGACAGCGACAACCTCTTCGGCGTCAACGGCGATGAGGATAATCCCACAACAGCACCCCTCTGAGGATTCGCCCCATGGCTCGCATGATCATTCTCGTCGTGTTCCTGCTGATCTCCGGGTGTGGCCGCGTGAACCCGATTCCGTCGGGTGAGCTGTCGCTGGGGCAGAACCCGCCCCGTCCACTTCATCCGGAGCAGCAGGGTCCAGAGGTATCGTTCGATCTGGAGGCCT
>JBIIXZ010000200.1:0-4838 GCA_044347055.1 Bdellovibrionia bacterium
GTTCCGGCATTCAGCGTCAAATACGCGATGACCCGCGACATCGCGCTCGAAGCGGTCGTGGGGACGAGCACGGCCACTCCCACGAATAGCGTGACGGGCGTGAAGTTCTTCAAGAACATTTTCCTGGAAACGAACCTGAACTTCTACTTCACGTTCGGTGGTGCGATCGTCGCCGCGAATGACCGCTCCGGCTCGGAGTTTCTCGGAGGAATCGGCGCGGAATTCTTCATTCCGGGTCTGGAGAGCCTGGGCTTCTCCTTCGAAACCGGTGGCAGCCTGCATAATCTGATCGGGGACGGCTACTCGTTCCGAACCTTTGGAGTATCCCTCGTTGATGCCGGCATCCATTTCTATTTCTAAGGCGTCCGCAAGGACTCTGGTCGTCGCGGCCTTGTCGTGCGTTGCCGCTTTCGCCACCGGACACCTGGCGCTGGCGGACGACGGAGCGGCAGCCACGCCCGCCGCTTCCACGGCCCCTGCCCCCGCCGATCAGCCGGGTTCGCCCGAAGATCACGACCTCAAAGGAACGCCGTATACGGAATACGGCGAATTCAACGAGCAGGACGAAGAAGAGGCGGCGACCCGCTTCCTGCAGTATGGAAGGTTTTTTGGAGTCAGCCTGGGGGGAGGATTGTCCACGGTCACCGGCAACCGCGGCAGCGTCTACCAGGGTGGATTTCCTGCCGTCGAGCTGAAGCTCCAGTACTGGTTTGACTTCGATTTCGCGCTCGAGATGGGAGTGAATCTCGCCTCGCACTTCTGGGATGCAGGCTCGCGAGGTCGCGTCGACACTTCGTTGCTTCGTCTCGGGCTCGACCTGAAATACTACCTGCCGGTCTACAACCTCGCCGCGCCAGTGACTTTCGCCAATCCCTACTTCACGCTGGGTTTTGGCAGCATCCGCAAGAGCGATACGTTCCAGGCCGAAGAAGTCATTTCCAATGACTCATCGGTCGGCATCAGCATCGGAGCCGGACTCGAATTCGTGGTGACTCCCCGAAGCTCGTCGTTCTACATCGCTTCGAAGCTTCATTTCGTGAACTTTGCGGATACGTTCACGACGCTCTATCAGAACGATCTCGGCTTGGAGGATCTCACCGGCCAGTTCTTCTCGACGACGGCCGGATTCCTGTTCACCTGGTAAAAAGCTCAGCGACGCGAGCCGGGCTTGGCGGGGCTACGTGCTGATTTTCGGGCTGCGCTTGCCTTCTCGCCCACCTTTTTCTTCCATCTCGCCTTCTTGTCGCGGGACTCCGCGGCTTTCTTCTGCAGCTGCTGGGTGGTCTTTGCCTTGCGCTTGCTCTTGCCCGCGACGAAGAGAATCCGAACCGGAGTTCCCATGAATCCCCAACGCTCACGAAGCGCGTTGATCAGGTGGCGTTTGAGGCTGAAGTGGACCTTCTCGGGATCGCTGACATGGCAGACGAAAGTCGGCGGATGCCGGCTGACCTGGTGCGAGAGGTAGAACTTGGCGTTCATCGGGTTATGGACGTTGGCCTCCTTGCGAACCCACTCGGTGAACTCATGGGTCGCCACCTTGACAGCTCGCTGCGAGAGGATCTCCTCGATCAGGTCGCCCATGCCACGAAGTCCCTGGCGCTTGAGCCCGCTCGTGAACATGACGGGAGCATACTTGAGAAAGGCCATCTTCTTGCGGACTCGCTCGGCTGCGTCATCCTTGCTGAAATCCGGATTGGAGGCCTGGGTGTCCCATTTGTTCACGATGAGAACGACGCTGCAGCCCATCTCTTCGATGAGCCCCCCGATTTTTTCGTCCTGCTCCGTGAGGCCGGTTTCGCCGTCGAGCACGAGCAGGGCGATATCGGCACGTTCGAGCGCCTTTTTGGCCTGGATCACCGAAAGCACCTCGACGCCCTCATCGGTGCGGCTCTTGCGGCGAATACCCGCGGTATCGATCAGCACGCACGGGCGTCCGTCGATCTCGGCAAGGCTGTCGACAGCGTCGACCGTCGTGCCGGCCATCGGACTGGTGATCATGCGCTTCTGGCCGAGGAGGGCGTTGACGAGCGTGCTTTTGCCGACGTTCGGACGTCCCACGATGGCAATGCGCGGGAGCGTGGGCTCAGAGGACGCTTCTTCCTCTGAAAGCTCTTCGTCCACGGCTTCCTCTTCGAATTCGTCTTCGGCATCTTCGTCGGAGAGCTCCAGCAGCGCAGGGTGTTCGTGCTCGTGGCAGATGGAAAAGATCTCGTTCTTCAGGTCATCGATGCCGCGATTGTGCTCTGCAGACACCGTCATCAGGCGGTCAAATCCGGCTTGGAAGAAGTCGTTCTGGAACTCTTCGTGGATCTCGGCATCAACCTTGTTCACCACGCCGATGACGGGCTTCTGCTGAGTGAGGCCTGAAGTGCGCATCTTGCGGATGACGTCGCGGTCCTCCATCGTCATTCCGGTCTGGCCGTCAAAAACGACCAGGACGATGTCGGCATCCGCGAGGCCCGATTCGACCTGCTCTTCGATTTCTCGAGAGAAGTGGCCGGCCCCGAGCCCTCCCGTGTCGATCAGGCGCACCGGAATCATGCTCCCCTTCCACGGCCATTCCGTCTTTTCCTCGAGGCGATCACGCGTCACGCCCGGAAGGTCGTGCACCAGAGCGCGCTTGCGGCCGAGAAGGCGGTTGAAGAGCGTGCTTTTGCCCACGTTGGGGCGGCCCATGATCAGGATTCTCGGCATGCTGCTCATGAGTGTCCTCGCTTGTCTTTGCGGTCCTGCGGCAGATGGTAGCCGAGTTTTTTGAGGGTATCGGCGCTTCGGGTCCAGTTTGGAAGGACCTTGACCTGAAGGCCGAGGAAGATCGGACCGCCGACGAACTCTTCGATCGCCTTGCGTGCGGCCATTCCGATTTCCTTGATCTTCTTTCCGCCTGCTCCGATGACCATGCCTTTCTGCGAGTCGCGCTCGACATGGATCGTGGCCTCGATGCGCACGGGGTTGGTCTTTTCGTTGTACTTGGTCACTTCGACGGCGCAGCTGTACGGCACTTCGTCGCCGAGCTTCATGAAAAGCTGCTCGCGGATCTTTTCGCCGACGAAGAATCGCAGCGGGCGATCGGAGATCTGATCTTCATCCGGAAAGAGGAACGGGCCTTCGGGGATGACTTTCCAGGTTTCTGCCAGGAGTTCTTCGACTCCTTTTCCACGGCGTCCCGAGACCACGAAGACGGTCGGAGACTGGAATCCGAGCTCGATGAGCTTCAGTCGAATGGCCTCGCCGAGCGGCACGACATCCCGCCCGAGATCAGCCTTGTTCAGGAGGATCCAGACCGGAGTCTCGCGAGCGGCGCGCTGGTCCAGCAGCTCAATGACGGTCTTCTCATGCTCCATCGCCGAGTCCGGATCGACGAGGTACCAGATGACGTTGGGGCCTTCGAGCGCCTCGGCGGCTTCACTCACCATGAATTCGTTGAACCCGCCTTTTTTTGCCGCGTGGATTCCTGGCGTGTCGACGAACACGATCTGGCCGCGCTCCTCGGTCAGGATGCCGAGCACTCGCTCTCGCGTCGTCTGCGCCTTCGGAGTGACGATCGACACGGCGCTGCCGAGGATTCGGTTGAGCAGAGTCGACTTGCCGGCGTTCGGTCGGCCTGCGATGGCCACGAGGCCGGATTTTCTTGCGGTCATGTTTTCCTGCATGTGTTCCTGTCCTGTCTCTTCGCCTGCCCATCAGGACTGGAGAATCTCGATGGCCGCGCGCGCGGCATTCTGCTCGGCTTCCTTCTTGGATGATCCCTCGGCGCGGGCGAGCACGCGCTCCTGAAGTCGGACCTCGACCTCAAAGCGCTTGGCGTGATCCGGTCCGACGGAGCCGACCAGATGGTAGCTGGGAGTGATCCGGTGCCGGGCCTGCGCCAGCTCCTGGAGCTGGGTCTTGTGGTCGTAGAGCAGGATCAGATCTTTTTCGTCCTGGAAAAGCGGTGCAAACAGGTGTCGGACGACTGGATAGACGGCATGGAAGCCGCCGTCGATGTAGATCGCGGCGATGATCGCCTCGAAGGCGCTCGAAAGAATCGAGGGCTTCTGGTTGCCGCCGGTCTGAAGCTCGCCTTTGCCGAGGCGAAGGTTTTCCTGAAGGTAGATGGCCTTGGCGACATGAGCGAGGGTCTTCTCGTTGACGACGGCAGCCCGCATCTTGGAGAGCTGTCCTTCGGCTGCGCCTGGAAAAGTCTCCAGCAGCAGGTCGGAGATGATCACGTCCAGAATGGCGTCTCCCAGAAACTCCAGTCGCTCATTATCGCGCTGGGCGAGTGGCTTTTCGGGATGGTTCTCATGGCCGTACGAGGTATGGGTCAGCGCCTGAATGAGGATGCCGCGATCCCCAAAAAAGTACCCGAGTCGACGCTGCAGCAGTTCCAAATCCATGATGCCGCACCGTGTCTACAAGAGTCCGACTTCAAAGGCAATGTCCTGATTCTGAGGATCTTCGACCACTCGGAGAATCCGGACCCGAGTCAGCTCATTCCAGAGGTCCTCGGAGGGGCTCTGGCGCGCCAGTAGGACGCGCAGGTAGTCGGGAGTATACCCAGGCCAGAATTCGGCCTCAGGCTCATGGTGGGCCAGTGCAGTCCGAGTCGGCCGCTCGATCAGGACCTGCTCCAGAATGCCTCCGCTCTCCGACCAGCGTCGTTCAAAGTGACTTCGTTGCCGCTTGCGACTGAGCTCGATGAGTACTCGCGCCCTGCGCTGGCGTTCCGAGGCAGGAACGGCCCCCGGCAGTCGGGTGGCCGGCGTGCCTGCACGCTCGCTGTACGGAAAAACATGGAGCCGGGTCCATGGCAGCCGCTCGAGCTGCGTGCAGGTCTGTTCGAATTCCTCCAGGGT
>JBIIXZ010000201.1:0-4836 GCA_044347055.1 Bdellovibrionia bacterium
GATTCGAAGCTCTGCATGCTTGATGGAGCAGAAGTTAAGGACAAAGAGAAGATCAAGGCCTACCTGATGAACGCGGTGGATATTGCGACCAAGAGCAACTGCTCGGCGACGACAAATGTCATCACGCGAACTTGCTCAAATGGAAAGCTCTCTGGTGACGATAGGTTTGCGTTCTCGAGTTGCATCGAGAAGAAAGTGAGCGATTGCTACTACGGCTATCCGCAGAAAAGGGTCTATCACGGAGGCTCGACGAGCCTGTACACGGCGAGAAGAGTGCCGTTTGGGTCAAGCTGTGGCAGCGTTTCGAAGATTGCTCGCTGCATTGACGGGCAATTGAGTGTTGACGGTGGTTCAGCGAGAGAGTTCGAGGATTCCTGTGAAGTTGCGCAGCGAGAGATTCATTGTGGTTTTAGAACGGACCCGAGTTTCGGCGATCTGATAGAGACCTTTGGGATCATCGAGCCCGAGGGTGTGAGTCAAAAGCAGATTCATTTACGCTGGCGAGAAAACTCGGATCCTGAACAGATTGAAGTCGACCTTTCGGCTCAAGAGCGCGACTGGGTCGAGATCCGACATGGAGAGTCGGGCAAGTTCTTTCATCGCACAATTTCAGGAATGGGTCCGTCGTATGCTCAGTCCTGTCAGGAAGAGACCAGGACCTGCAGCTACGGAAAACTCTCAGGTACTGCGCATTCGACTGCCTGCCAAAATGTACGGTCTTTCGGGGCCGGACCCAATAGGGGAGCTCCGGGCGAAGCCTTTCGAGGCGCTGAGGGTGCCGGCAGCTCCGGCTCACTCGGAGCGACCGGTAATACCGGCATCACTGACGGCCAGGACGGAAGCGGTGGCGCGTCTTGCTACGATCCTGCTACCCACCCGAACTGCTGTGGGAATCAAAATATGGCGCTTGGGCAAGCGCTTGAGAATCTTCGACAGAGAGGCGTGAGTTATGCCGATTGCGTTGAAGCGAGAAAGGCTCTCGCAGGAGCCGAGAGCGATCGCTGTGAAGTGGTGGTATTCGACAACATCGTTACGTGCATCGACAATGTGCTCGCCTTGCCGATCAAGGGTATACCCGAAGAGGCCGGGTTAATCATGGAACACTGCACGGAGATTATGGGCGAGACGGTCGGTTGGGCCGAAGAGCGTGTGTGCGGCGCTCGGGCCACCGCCGAGGACTGCGAGCAAAAATACAACATGGCGGACAAATCGGAGCTTGAGGCCGCTAGAGAAGCATTCCAGTCCTGCATGAGCAGATACCGGTGATCAGGTTGTCATGAGAGTCATTCGGGCCGTCTGGATCGCTCTATGTTGGATACTCTCTGAGTCTCTCGCTTTTGCGGGTGGAGATCTCAAGGTCACCATACTGCCGACAGGAGATGCGGGGTATCCTTATGAGTGGTCGTGCAAGACCATAGTTCGTCATCGAAGCCTTCCTCGCGGTGAGTTCCGTTTGCTTCCTGTGCCGTCGGGTAGTCTTTCCATCAAGTCAAAGGTTCCATTCGAACAGATTTTGGACGTCTCCGATGTTCCGGATGGCGAGAAACTGGTCTTTGAAATCAAGGAAAGTTGTTTGAAGCGTCCTCGCGGACTGTTGTCTCGGCCTATTTCGAACGGATTGAGGGTGGAGCTCAAATGGAGTTGCGAGATCGGTTCCGTACCGGCTGAAGCCGGGGGCGTGATTGGTCCCGTCAGTTGTCAACCCCCGGGAGAGCCGTCGAGGCTCTCGATGGAGCACTTCCTTTGGAAGAAGGTCAAGGACAGGCAGTACCAGATCCGTCTCGAGCGAATCTCGCAGGAGGCAGCCGTTGTGAATCAAGTCGCCGAGATTCAGAGCTATTTGAACGTTCCGCCCAATCTGCCGCCTCAACCGGCATGCAGCGCTTCAGATGAGCCAAGTCGTCCCTAAGAGGTAAGACTACAGATAGTCCGATAGCTTCGAGAAAAACTCCGCGACCGGAACGATGTCGACGCTTCCGTGTGTCTTGAGTCGCTCCTTGAGGTCCGAATCCGAGTGCATTTCGGCATTACAACCGCCATTTTGCCGACAAGCAATCCATCCTACGTGTACGCTTTGCCAGCGTTTTTACCGTCAAAGTGCCGGTAGGCCGGCAGCCAGCCGATTCCTCAGCTCAAGGCCTTCCACGGTAGAAACTAGCACTCCTGAATCCGCTGCTTCGACGGTATCGGCGCCAGCACGCTTCCGGATGCCGATCGGCTTTCCGGTTCCCGAGGGATGCGGATTCAAGCGCTGCGGGACGAAGAGACCGCAAAGAGCCAGGAGGTGAGTCTCCGCTCGTCGCGGATCCATGCGTGTGGCCCGCGCCATCTGGGCGCGCGTCGGCTCTTCGAGCGTGGCACTGAGCTTGAGCAGCTCAAACGCCAGCTTGCCGTCCAGCTTCAAGGTCTTGAACTGCTGAATGTCACGAAGGCAGGTCAGGTCGATCCAATCCTGCAGCAGGCCGTCCTGCTCTTCGGTATCGCGCACAGCAAAGATGCCGGGCATTCCTCCGTTTTTGAGGTAGTGAAGAACGTCTTTGCGCGTGGCGGGCGGCCCGCGATCCAAGCCCAGGGTTTCCGCCAGGGTCATCGAGTAGAGCCGGATAATCTGGGAGAGGCGCGAGAACTCGGTTGATCCGAGCAGGAGAAAGCGCCCGGGTGTTTGGTTTTGATCGACCTCGAACTTGATGGCATCGAAGATCTCCGGAACCTTCTGCGCCTCGTCCAGGACCAGAGGCCGGTGGTCGGAGTGCTCCAGAAGGAAAATTTGCGAAGCGCGCTCCACTTCGGCCTTGATGCCCTGATGGTCGAAGCTCAGGTAGCTCAGTCCTTCCGCGCGCTCAGAAGGGACCGTTCCAGCCCTGGACAATCTGATTCCTGAGTCGAATCGTTAGTGCTCGCGTCCATGGTTGGTCTGCCCATGCGGCTGGAAAATGCGCCGTCGAATCAATGATAGACGCGTTTACTCCTAAAATATTGGGCGCTGACTCAAAATCCAGCGTCGATCTGATGATGCGAAGATTCTTGCCGATGATTGCCGCCTTTCGGGGCGATTTCTGGCTTCGCACCGTGATGGTGGACCCGAGCGAGATCATCACTCCTTCGCTTCGGAGCGTCCAGTCCTCGAAGTCTTGTCCGGGAACGTCGAAGCTTCGAAGTAGGCCTCCATGCCGGGTAAAGACGATATCGGTCGCGGTCTGATCCGCCGAGGTTCGACCTGTAAGCTGCCTCAGGCGAAAACTGAGAAGGTTGAGCGTTGCAAGCTCCGAGGGGGTGAACTCAAAACGCTCCGCGAGCGCAGGGTCCGCCTTCATGGCTTCGAGCGCCGGAAAGTACCGAGACTCGAGGATCGAGATGGCTCGCACGATCTGCATCTTATGCGACAGCGCCATCTCGGGGGCGAAAGCATGCAAGCGTTCGTGCAGGAGGAGCAGGGCCTTTTGCGCGGTAGAAAGCTTGCCGAAGACCTGAGCGTCAAGAAAGGTCACCCCCTGGAGGGTGCATCCGGCATTGAGAAGTTTCTCTGCATTTTCGAGTGCCACTGAGGAGTGCTCCAGAAATCGGCAGTCACTCGGAAACTCAGACACGAATCGAAAGTCGACATGCGGCGAGAGGATCTCGCTCGAGAAAAGATTGCGACCCTTCGGACTGGAGAGTGTCAACCCGAGGGCGTGAATGAGGTGCGACCACAGTCTAAGAAGTTCGCCTCGAAGAACCCCGCTCGGACGAAATAAGCCCGTTTCGGAGACCTCAAACCGAAGATCCGCCAGTTCGTAGGTCTTGCCATCGGCAAGTCGGATGACGTTGCCGCCGTTTCCGGTTTCGTGGCCGGCCGCCGCGGCCACTGGGGCGAGAACGAGCGAGGAGCAGAGCCATCCTGCCGCGACGAGGCCAAGAATTACGGCAAAAAAACGGCTTTGAAAGCGGAAAAGAGTCATGAATCGGCTCCTGTCGATGAAGGGCCCAGGCGAAAGAGTGCGAGGGTGAGGCAAAGCACCTGGTCGGGCGGGTTTTCAGCAAGCGTGATCTGGTGTTCGGCCCACGCGTTGAATTCTCGCCGAAAGGCAATCAAGCGCTGCTTGGCCTCGGGAAGCAGCTTTTTCGGAAAGGCGAAGGTCAGCGTCGAGATGTCGCGCTCCTCGACTTGCTGCGATTCGAGCGAGGTGATGGCGCGCTGGAGCATTTCTCGAGCAAAATTCCGAAGCGGAAAACTGGGAACATCCTGCGTGGTTCCGAGTCGGGTCAAGCGAAGGCGGTAGTGGTTTCCGCGCCTCAGGATCCTTCCCTGACGAACCAAAAGCTCGAGCACTTGCCGCGTCGTCTTTTCGTCCATGCCGAAAAATCGCGAAAAGCCCTCGACCGATTTTGGAAGCTTCGCGATGTGAAATCCTTCAAGCACTGCCAGATAAGCCCACGCCGAGAGTGCCTCGAGCTCGGTTGCAGGCATTGTCTCGATCTCGCGATGCGCAGCTTGAAGTGCCGATGCCTGTTGCCGGGCTTTCTCACGCTCGACACGAGAGCGCGAGTGCTGGGCTTCGACCGAGAGCGTGAAGGCCTGGGCCTGCCGCGGGCTGAGCTTCAGGCGTTCGGCCACCTTCCGTGCGGACTGCGCGGAGAGTCCCTGGCGGCCCCGCAAAATCTGGCTCAATCGAGTGGCCGCAATGCCGGTATCGCGCGAGAACGCGTGAAGCGAATACCGAGGATTGGCGGCCTTCTTTCGACGAAGCTCGCCGGCCAGAATGGTGAGGTAGGGGGTGGTCATAACGCGGTGCGAAAAGTACCAGCGAAGACTGCTTCGGACAAGCTTCTTGTAGGCGGGTAGGCAGGGCTACTTCT
>JBIIXZ010000202.1:0-4825 GCA_044347055.1 Bdellovibrionia bacterium
GCAGGATTCATTGGCAGCCACATCTGCGAGGAACTCGTCAAGATCGGAGCCGATGTCATCAGCCTTGACGATTACTCGGCCGGCAAGGAGCGGAATGTCGAGTTCTTGAGGGATTACCGGAACTTCAAGGCCCTCCGGAAGGATGTTTGCGACACGGCCGGCATGGATGAGGTTTTCGAAGGGGCCGACACCGTATTCCACAATGCAGCCTCCAAAAAGAACATCTGCCTGATTAATCCCCAGCGCGACCTCCTGGTAAATGGCGGAGGAACCCTCAACCTGCTGGAATTCGCCAAAAAGCATCACGTCAGGAAATTCGTCCAAGCCTCCACCGGATCCGTCTACGGCGAGCCGACGATCTTCCCGAGCGCTGAGGAGCACCCCCTGCGTCCGGTGTCCTACTATGGCGTTTCCAAGCTGGCTGGCGAGCGCTACGTCGACGTCTTCCATCGCCTATACGGCATCGACACCACGATCCTGCGCTATTTCCATGTTTATGGCCCCCGCCAGGAGTCCAATGAGTTCGGGGGAGTTGTGTCGATTTTCCTGAGAAACATTCTTGAAAATCGCCCGCTGGAGATCTTCGGATCGGGCGAGCAGCTTCGTAGCTTCACCTGGGTGAAGGATCTCGTCGCGGCGAACCTTGCAGCGGCATGCAGCCCCAAGGCTACCGGCAAGGTCTACAACGCCGCCTCAGGCATCAAGATCACGATCCTCGAGCTTGCCCGGCAGATGCTGAAGCTCACCGGATCCAAGGTGGACATCCGCCATGGAGCGCCACTGATCGGCGACATCATGTATTTCGATGTCTGCAACAAGGCGATTTGTTCGGATCTCGGAATCGAATTCGAGAAGGATTTCTGGGGGACTCTGGCCACGACGTTGGATGAGTTCCGCGCCTATCTCGACCAAGTCATCCAGAAGCGCTGATCCGATGTGCGGAATTTCGCTGTTTTTTGACAAGAAGGGCAGTGCGGAACGGGCGATCCACGACATGGTTCGCCAGCAGCAGCACCGTGGGCCCGATGATTTCGGTATCTGGGTGGATCAAACTCACCAGGTTGCGCTCGGGCATAACCGCCTTTCCATCATCGATCTGTCGGCACTGGGGCATCAGCCCATGTTTTCGGGCGATGGAAGGGTCGCCCTGGTTTTCAACGGCGAGGTCTACAACTATCTTGAGTTGAAGCGCGAGCTGGAGGCTCTCGGGCACCAGTTCACGACCAAGACCGATACCGAGGTCGTTCTGAGGTCGTACCTTCAGTGGGGGATGGACGCCCCGTCGCGATTCAACGGAATGTGGGCGATTTTCATCGTTGATCTGTCGCGCCGGTTGATCTTTGGATCGCGCGACCGAATGGGCATCAAGCCCCTTTACTATCATCAGGACGCAAATCGCCTGGTAGCTGCGTCCGAGGTCAAGGCGATCCTTGGCTCCGGGGCTGTCCGGGCCGCCCCGGATCTCGACGCGCTCAACGAGTACTTTACGTTTCAGAATGTCATCTCCGACAAGACCCTGTTTTCGGGCGTCCGATTGCTTCCTCCAGGGATGAATTTCTCGATGGACCTGAGCTCGGGCGTATTTCGGACCTTCCAGTACTGGGACATGCAGTATGCTCCCGACTCATCCATCGATGAAGTCGAGTATTCGGGCGAGGTCAGGAAGGCGTTTCATCGCGCCATGGCTCGTCACCTGATCAGTGATGTTCCGATCGGGGCGACTGTCAGTGGGGGGATGGACTCCTCTGCAGTCGTCGCCATCGCAAGCCAATACATCAAAGGCCTTCATACTTTTACCGGATACTTCGATACCACCCAGATCGAGGCTTCCGATCGGTGCGTCAGCGAGCGCGACGACGCTCGACTCATTTCGCAGCATTTCTCCACCATCCATCATGAGCGGCTTGTTTCCGCCCAGGATGTCATCGACACGCTTCCGATGATCGTCTGGCACCTCGAAGATCCGAAGGTGGCGATGTGCTACACCTTCTACACGATCTCGCAGCAGGTCCGTTCCAAGGTGACCGTGAACCTCTCCGGAACCGGTGGCGACGAGACTTATGCGGGATATCCATGGCGATACCAGCTGATCGACAAGATCACGGACCCGCGGCAGTTCTCGAACGTCTATTACGAGTACTGGAGCCGCCTGGTGAAGGACGGGGATAAGGCACGGTTCTTCCGTCCTGAGGTGCTGTCGAAGATGGACCTCTCGAGACCGCGCAAGGAGTTCGACCGAATCGTCGCCCAAGGCGGCGAGCACCTGTCATCGCTCAACAAAGCCTTGTACTTCGAAGCCAAGACGTTCCTGCACGGAATGCTCATGGTCGAGGACAAGATGGGAATGGCGTTTTCCTTGGAAACCAGGTTTCCATTCCTGGACAACGAGTTGGTGGATCTCTCGCTGAAAATCCCGGACAACCTCAAGTACCGCAATGGCGAGGCCAAGTACCTCTTGAAGAAGTCCTTCCATGACCTTCTCCCGCAGGAGATTCTTCACAAGCGCAAGCAGGGCTTCACTCCGCCGGACAAGACCTGGTACCGATGGGAGCTGGAAGGGTACATCGCTTCAATGCTCACCGGTCCGAAGTCGCTCTCTCGCGAGTATGTCCAGCCGGAATTCGTCGAGGAGGTCCTTCAGCGGCACAAGAGCGGTTCTGATGAGAGACTCCTCATCTGGAGCCTGCTGTTTTTCGAGGGCTGGTGCAGGACTTTCCTTGCCAATGCCCCTGCCCCGACGATGAGGCTTTTTTGAGTCCTTCCATGAAGCGATTTTTCAACCGGGCATTGCGAGTGGTGTTGTTCCGCCTGATTGCGTTCGGGCTTGTTCTGGCGGCGCTGGTGGTGCTTCCGCCTCTATCGATCATCAGCAGGCTGTTCCGAAGGCGGTTCAAGGTTGGGATCGGTCCGCTTCCGTTGATCAATAACATTCACCACAAGAAGGCCTTGGCGAGCGCCGGCTACAGCGCCGAGACGTTCGTGAACCAAGTTTACTACATCACCAATGAGTTCGATTTCGCTCCGCGGATCCGCAGCCATCAGGTCAAGGGCCTGCTGCTATTCGTTCGAGCGATCTTCCGATACGAGTGCCTGTACATCTACTTCAATGGCGGCCCGCTTTCGTGGGCGCGGTTGGGGTGGATGGAGCCGCTGCTCTACCGGCTTGCCGGACTTAAGGTGGTTGTGATGCCATACGGTGGCGACATTTATGATTCGCTCCGCTGTCCGAACCTGTCCTATCGAGCGGCCACTTTGGTTGATTATCCGGTTTTTCAGAAGACCACGCGCTCTCGGATACGCAGGAACGTCGATCGGTGGAGCAGGAGTGCCGATCACGTCATCTCGGGTTGTGACTGGGTGGACTATATGTGGCACTGGGACACCCTTTTGCCGGCGCATTTCTCAATCGATCTCGCCCGACTGGACCGCTTCAAGCCGGTGAGGCGGCCGGACCAGGATCCGGAGCTGCTGGTGCTCCATGCCCCCAATCATCGTGCAATCAAGGGTACTCGGGCAATCATCGAAGCCGTGGAGCGGCTGAGGGCCCGAGGCGTGGCAATCCGACTGGAACTCATCCAGAAAATGCCCAACGAGCAGCTCATGCAGAAGGTTGCCGACGCGGATTTGATCGTCGACCAGCTGGTGATCGGATGGCACGGCATTTTCGCCCTTGAGGCGATGGCAATTTCCAAGCCCGTCGTTTGTTTTCTCCGGCCTGACCTCAAGCATCTGTATACCGCCTCGTCGGGATTGATCGACGAGAAGGACATGCCGCTCATTTCCGCGGACGAGGCCACCATTGAAGGAGTCCTCGAGGACCTGGTGAGAAGGAAATCGGAGTTGCCAGCAATTGGGGCTAAATCCCGGGCCTACGTGGAGAAATATCATTCCACTCAGGTCATTGGGCAGGTGTTTCGACGGATCAATCAATCTATGGGCGTGCTGCCTGATTTGAAATGAAGATCATTCATTGTCCGGAAGTCGTGGGTGGAAATCCTGGAGCGCTGGCTGCCGCCGAGCGTGAGGTCGGCCTCGAAAGCTGGTGCATCGCCTATACTACCGGAAAGTTCCAATATCGGGTCGATGAGAGCCTCTGGGGAAAGACCACTCCGAATTTCATCCTTCGCTACCTGCTGAAGGTGAAACTGTTCATGAAGCTCCTTCGTGCGGACTGGGTGCATTTCAATTTCGGACAGTCCCTGATCCAGTATAGTCATCGAAGGGGAGTCCGGCGCATATTGAATGTGTTGAATTTTTTCGACGTCAAGATGCTGAAGCTCCTTGGAAAGCGGATTGCCGTCACTTTCCAGGGAAGCGATGCCCGGCAGGACGACGTGGCACGCCGGAAGTACAAGATTCATTTCGCCCATGAGCTCAGCGCCGACGCGGCTGGAGCGCATCGGGATGACGAACGACGAGGCATGATTCGGCTTTGGGATCGTTATGCCGACCGCCTATTTGCGCTGAATCCGGATCTGATTCCGTTGTTGCCGGTGCGCGCCCAATTCATGGGGTACGCGCACGTGGATTATCGAAAGGTGAAGTTCGAGGTTCGAGCTCGGTCTCTACCGTTTCGAGTGGGCCATGCTCCGAGTAATCGGAGGATCAAGGGCACGGAGTATTTGCTGAGTGCAATCGAGCTGCTTCGAACGGCTGGGCATCCCATCGAGCTTGTTCTCGTGGAGAATCTTCCGAATGAGCGGGCACTCGAAGCATATCGGACCTGTGACGTTCTGGTCGATCAGTTGCTGGCTGGCTGGTACGGCGGACTTGCCGTGGAAGTGATGGCCATGGGGATTCCGGTGGTCTGCTACGTACGCGAAGA
>JBIIXZ010000203.1:0-4820 GCA_044347055.1 Bdellovibrionia bacterium
CACGGTCGCCTGCGTCACCGTTCGGGCCACCGTGTTCGTCGCACGGAGATCTCCGGTCGGAAGCACCTCGTACACCTGGTAACCCGTGATGTCCGCTCCGGTGCCCGAGCTCCATGATACGCGGATTCTCGTGCCGTCGATGGCCGTCGCCGAGCTCACTCCAGAAAACGTCAACCGCGGCGCGCGTACCGTCGTGAAGCTCACCGTCGAGACGTTCGAGTCTTCGAATCCGAGTGGCGACAGGGCAACGACTCGACACGAGTAGCTCTGCCCGGCAGTCAACCCGGAGACGATGTGGCTCTCAGTAGAAGGAGGCAGACTGGCCACGAGCGCGTCGTCGGCCGTTCCAGCAAGCTTGCAGTATACCCGGAGCTCTTCGGCGGCACCCCCATCCGGAAAGCTGATTCTTGCCGAGGTACTCGCGAGCTCGGAAGCCGTTGAGCGCACACCGGCGTAAGTCAGCGCATAGACGGTGGCAGCGTTGCTGTCTTCTTGTCCTGAAGAGTTGAGCGCCTTGACCCGGAACGCATGCACGCGGCCGGAATCCAGATTCGCGAGGACGAAGCTCGAAGCGCCAGGATTCTGGATCGAGCCCAGCACTTCGGTCTTTTGTCCGGCGGGATTAACGCCGTAGATGCGATAAGCGGCGGCATCTGTCAGCGGGGTCCAGAAGACCTTGACGCGAGAGCCATCAATGTTTGAGGCGCTGCTGGCTCCAGCAAAACCCATGTCGATTCCAGGTTCTGAGGTGGGCTGAGTGGACGGATCGTCAGTGAGCGCTGCAAGCTTTGAGTTCAAACCCTCAGGTGCCTGGACCAGGCAGCCCGAAAGCAGCACCGCGATCACGCTGGAGCTCAAACCACGAACGCACCACATACCCTTCATGCTAGGCCTATCGGTACCTTGCCTCAACGAACCTGAGGTTTTTGACTCGTAAACTGTGCCGCTATCGACAGCCTGTGTCTCGGAGCACGCGTGCCGTGAGTGAGAGCACGAACACCTGCACTACTTGAAGAATCGACCGAAGCCGAAATGAAAGGCGCTTCCAACCAGGCTACCAGTTCCTGAAGCGCTGGTGACTGAAAATTGGCCACGAAAGAACGAACGCCCACCCCAATGCCAGTCGGCGCCCAAGGCTGGAGTATACGAGAATCCAACCATGGACACGTCGGTAGAGGTGCCCTGCGCAAAGCCGAGCCCGAGGCTCAGCCAGGCGGAAATTCCCGTGGCCGAATAGGTCACGCTACCCGGAATCGAAGCAGCGGTCGGATCTGCAAACGACGGTGACTCGAAAAAGGGGTAGTACCGATAGACCACCTCAGTCACGCCGATTCCGGTAGTCACCCCTCCCGAGAGCCCCACGCTTCGGGTGTGCTCGAGCGAGAGTTCGGCGTTACGACCCAGTGAAGCCCCCAGCAGGATCTTCAGGCCGAGAGGCGCCTCCGAGATGGTGATTCCCTGCACGGGAGTGAAGCCATATGCCGCCGGTCCACCCAGGACTCCCCAGAGCATCTCTGCAGATTGCGCCGAACTTGCCGTCAGGAATTGCAGGAGCACGACGAAAATCGAATTTTCTCGATTACGCAGCCCGAACCGCATCCGACGCCTCACTCGAAGATACGCTGTGGTACAGCACCTGCGGAGTCAAGCCAGACCGCTCCTGAAGCGCCTTCTTGAGATTCTCTCGAACGCGGGCCGACCACTCATCGAGAAACCGAGCATCGGGCTCTCTTTTCTGCGACCGCGCCAGCGCGAGCAAGTCCTTGAAGATCGTGGCCTTCATCGACGGCAGCATCTTTTCGATGCGACCTGCAACTCCTTCAGGCAATGCGAGGGCGATCTGCACCAGCTCTGGAGGGCTCAGCCTTCCTAAAAGTTGAGAGAGACCCTCATCGCGAAGGTGAGGAATGAGCCCCAGGCAGAAATAGTGGACTTTCATCCAGTCGAGACGGCGCGGGTCGGCCTTCTCGAGTTCCGCCACGAGCGCCACGGTATCGATGGCCGGCGTCGCTTCAAGCACCTCGGCGGTGCCCGAGCTGAGATCTTCGAAAACCATGCCCTGGTCGGACTCGGATTCGAGAGCGCTGCAACGCGATCGGAGCTCCGTGGCCAGCTCCTGAAGTTCCGTGGTGGAATAACGGCCCTGCCCCACTGTTGAGGCCAGTACTTTGATTCGAACCTCCGGCGAGAGAGTATTCAGCAGCACTGTCCGGCGATCGGCTGGCAACGACGCGAGCACCATCGCCTGGCGCCTCGACTCTGGAAGCTCCGAGATCAACTTCGCCAGAAGGTCCATGGGCTTGGCGAACAAAAATCCGAACCGATTTCCGAACCCATCGGCACCGATGGCACGAGCTCCGGTCAGCTCGAAGATGACCCGCTCGATCCACTCGCTGCGCTCACGATAACTCAGCGCCGCCACATCGCGAAAGGCCTGGACGATTCCAGGGCTCGCCTCGAGCTGGAACCCCTCGGTCCGAATGCCCCCACTGCTGGGCGCGGAATGCTGGAGATCATTCCAGGCACGAGCAACGAGCACGCACTTGCGAAGACCCTGACCGCCTTCCATCGTCCAGTTTCGAATCATCTGCTTCAAGGAGTCGATACGATCCGGATTCCACTCGGCAATCACCAGCTGGAGCTTGCGTTGAAGCTCCTCTGCCCGGAGAAAATCAGAGTGCGAGACCTCATCAATGGACACCGTCGAGAGCTGCGGCCGAGGATCCAGCGACAGAGCAGGACGTTCGATCGCTTGGGGAGCCTCGAGGGCGACGGACACGTTCGATTCGACTCCTTCGACCGGTGCCTCGGGACGGCGTCGAGTCCAGAGCAGAAACAAGGCAAAGGCGCCCACCAGCAGAATCACCATCGAGACCGGAAGCGCAAGCGGTGCGAAGTCCTGAAGCCTCCACGTCTGCCAGAACGATGCGGGCACGAACGATTCAAACCGCGGCCGAATCTCCACCCCTTCGCCCAAACCTCGACGAAGCACTTCCGGAATTTCCGACTCCATCGCCTTGCGGCGAGGTTCGTCGACGGCAGTCGACCAGCTCGCGCCCAGATGGATCGTCACCAGCTGGAAATCCGTAACGGAAGCCTTAAGGGCAATCTCGGACTTCTCACCTGCCAATGCCCGGTCTCGTTCACGCACTTCCTCCGAGATACGCTGGGCATCGATCAATCCGATGGTCAGATCTCCCGGCATCGTGCCGTCTGTGTTCGACGCGGGGTCGCGTGGCTCGAGTCTTTTCTGCGGTTTGTTCTCTCGAACCTGCCGCACGACCGCAGAGATCAGGAGTCGGTAGTCCTGCGGCGTCATGCCCTTTTGGTCAAGATAGCGCCGGGCAAGCGATTCGGCGGCCGCTTCAAAACGTTGCTTCGCCTCGAGCTCAAGCGCTGTCGTCGCCCAGGCAGAAGCGGACACCAGCATGCCGAGGGCGAGCGACAAAAAAAGATTCCTGCACGAGCTCATGGCGAGCTCCGTTCTTGTGTCGGGCTTCGGGATATCGCCTCAGACTGACCCTGAATCCGAGCCAGCATCTTGGCCGCCTCTTCGTAGGAAGGTTCGAGCGCCAGAACCTCGCGATAGAGCCGGCTTGCCTCGGGCCATTTCTTTTCCATGAAGAAAAGCCCGGCTTTGAAGGATTTGCCGAAAACGAAGGTCGGATCGAGCCGTAGCGCTTCGTCAATCTCACGATGAGCCTCGGAGAATTGAAGCGCCTCGGCGAAGCGCTGAGAATTGCGTACATGTACCAGAAGTCTCGAGGCCAGGGTTCCGCGGGAATCACCCGGTTTGAGATGGAATTTAAGAGCCTGCCGCATGGCACCGACCGAACCCCGGGTCATGACCGTTGTCACGCGTTCAAAACCCGGTTTTTGAACCGTAAGGTAGCCGAATTCTCCGACGACAGCCTCCGTGATCGGAAGCGCCAGGGGCGTCTTGCCGAGGCTTCGACCCGGCGATGAGGGGTCGCCACTCAAAAACACTTCCGCATCACCCGGGGTCGACTCAATGATGAGCGTGTGCGAGCAGCCGCCGGCCCCGAGAACAAGGGCGAGTGCCACGACGAGACGCGAAATCGGCAAAGGAACCCGGGTCATCACGACTCCCTCTCGGAAGTTCGGACGCATCAACTTGAAGCACACCCTCACTAACTGTGCTGTGAATCAACGCACGCCCGCTGCTCGCGCCTGAAGGTTCTTTAGAATTCGGATGACGATGCGGCGGTTTCTGGCCTGGTTTTCAGCGAGGGCTGCCCCGGATGGCAGTCGGTTCGGAACCAGTGGCTTGGTGTCAGCCAGCCCGATCGGGCTCAGGTTCACCCGAGAAAACCCCTTATCTTCCAGCAGTCGAACGACGGTGCTGGCGCGATTCGAAGAGAGCTCCCAGTTGCTCGGAAACTGCTTCGAAGTGATGGGGTTGTCATCCGTATGACCCTCGACCACGACGCGAAATCCCCTCGCCTTCTCGACGATCACCCGAGCCACCTCGCCCATGAGCTGGGCAGCCAACGGCTTGAGTTCGGTCGACCCGGAGTCAAAAAACAGGGTACCGTTCGAGACCAGCTCGATGCCGTCATCGAGTTGACGAACCTCGACCTCGCGACCGAGCTTGAGGTCCTGCAGAACTTCATGAATGTTCTTCGACAAATCCTCGAACGGATTTTCGTAGTCGACGCCCATGGACTTCGAGGTTTCCTGCTTCAGCCGCTCGAGCTTCGCAGAATCTGGAGTTGAAAAAGCGGTGACCACCACGAAGAACCCCATGAGCAGGGTCATCATGTCGGCGTACGAAATCAGCCAGTTGCCTTCGCCGTCGT
>JBIIXZ010000204.1:0-4808 GCA_044347055.1 Bdellovibrionia bacterium
GAGCAGCTTCTGCGTCGGAGCAGCTTCTGCGTCGGAGCAGCTTCTGCGTCGGAGCAGCTTCTGCGTCGGAGCAGCTTCTGCGTCGGAGCAGCTTCTGCGTCGGAGCAGCTAGGCCGGCCTGCATCCCGAAGCAACCAATGGAAATAACTCCGAAATCACACTTTCTGCATCGTCCAACGGCAGCCCCAAGCCAGACCGAGGAACGTTTTTGTTGCAATGCGTCAAAATGTCGGGTAGATCCCGCCCCATGAAAAAGCAAACCCTGGCTCTCTCTCTTGTTCTGATGACCTCGGCCGCCTCGGCATCGGATACCGTTCGCTACGTCAACGGATCCGGATGCGTGGTCGATCTGGAAACCCGAAGCAATGGTCGCGTCTTCTACGTTTCAAAGGATGGGAAGACCGAAGTCGTGGGCATCACCAACGACTTCGAGCAGGGCTCGTTCTCCTACTGCAACGACTCGGCACTTCAGATCCACTACATGGAAGGCTCACGCGGAACGGGCATCATGCTCTCCTGTGATGCTCACGATAACGATCACGCCAGAACGCGAGGCCGCGTCGATATCGAGATCATCGAAGGCGCTCTCAAGAAGATCTCGATTGATGGCCAGGTCAAGCGTCTCCTTGGCTGGAGACAAGACGTCCTGATGAATTGCGACGGGCTTCTCCCCGAGAAAAACTAGACGGGACTTTCGCAGCGTTGAAATCCAAGAGGGCGATCCTCTCGTGAGATCGCCCTCTTTTAAGGGGCCACCATCAGCTGGCGACTGGTCTCGAGGCGAGGCATGCCATGAGCATTGCGACTCCGCACGGCTCGAAGCCCGAGGCGGAAGAACGCATGCTGAATCGCTGTTCGAAGGATTTCATCAATAATGCGCTGACGTTTCGGCTCTAAAGGCTGGAGCCACGTACGTCATCGCGAGCACTTCACCGTCGGAGCCGCGCGAGCGCCACTAGTAGTAGAGAGCTCGACAGCGCGACCTACTTGAGTAGCGCTTCAGCGGCCTCGACCACCGCGTCAGCCGTCAGGCCGTGCTTCTGGTAGAGCTCTTCGGCCAAGTACGCCGACTGGCCGAACTCTCCGTCAATGCCCAGCGTCCGGATTCGATGCGCGATTCCGGCGTTTGAAAGCGCATGCGAAACCTGCGCCCCCATTCCGCCGATGATCTGATGGTCTTCGATCGTCACTACGCGGCCGTGGGCGGCCTTCACGGCAGCCCCGATCGTCTCGAGGTCGACGCGATTGATGAACGGATTGTTGATGACCGTCGCGCGGATTCCCTTCGACTCGAGCTTGCGCCCGGCCTCGATGGCCTTTCCGAGCAGCGGACCGCAACCGATGAGCACCACATCTGAGCCTTGGCTCAGCACCAAATCGGAGCCCTGGCTCAGCACCTGCGCCCTACCCCAATCATAGCGCGCGCCTTCCGCCCAATGGAGCGGATAACTCTCGCGTCCCACGAAGAAGATGACCGATTCGCCGTCTTTTCCAGAATCGCGGTCGCGGGCGATTCGGGTGATGGCGGCATGCATGAGCGCCTCGGCTTCATCCGCGCAGGACGGAGCGATGACGACCGTATGCGGAATCGCAGAGACGGCCGCGAAATAAGTCGTCGCCTGGTGCGAAGCACCGTCTGCGGCATCCTGGAATCCAACGTGCGAAAAAATCGCGATGACCGGAGCCTGCGAGAGCGCTGCCATCGTCAGCGGAAGGTTTCCCTTCGTCACACCGAACTGACCGAAAGTATCCACCACGGGAATGAAGCCGAGCTTCGAGAAGCCGGCCCCCACGCTGACCATGTTGGCCTCGGCGATGCCCACGTCGACATAACGTTCCGGAAAGGTCTTCTGGAAAGGCGCGATTCCGGTCGAGCCCTGAACGTCGCAGGACACGGAGTAAACCGGGTACCCGTCGACAGCGGCACGAATGGCCGCCTTGGCCAGTCCGGCCTGGATCTTGTCCTTCTTCACGGCAGGGGCCGCTGAAGCAGCTGGAGCCGCAGGGGCTGCATTTGCATTTGCCTTGGCCTTCTTCTCGGCTTCCTTCGCTTCCCAATCGGAGCGCAGCGCGCGCCCCCAGCTCTCGAGCTCGGCAGGAACCGCGGATCCGGAGTAAATTTCCGTCAGCCAATCGGCGATTTTCTCCCCGTTCGAGAGCGGAAAGCCGTGGCCTCCGGCGGCATTTTCCATCGTGGACTTGATGCCGTAACCCTTGATCGTCTTCACCCACAGGCAGACCGGCTTTGAGGAATTCGCGCGAGCATCCTCCACGGCCTGCTCGAGCGCACTGAACACCGCCTGCAGATCGTGGCCGTTCTCGACCTTCACGACCTTCCAGCCCAGGTCGTCCATCGCCTCGAAGCTCGGCTGCATCGAGAACGAATCCGCCGTGATGCGTCCGGAGAGCTTCGTGTCGTTGTCCGAGAGGACCATGACAAACGGATTGACCTTGCCCTTGGCGGCGAGTCCTGGAATGGCGGCAAAAGCTTCCTTCGCTTCGCCTTCCATCGAGGCACCGTCCGAGATGGTGAGGATCGTCACGCGGTCATTGCCGATGACTTTGTCGGCCATTGCCAGGCCCTGAGCCTGCGGGACGGCGGAACTGAGCGGCCCGTTGCTGAGAAGAACGCCCTCAGGATTCAAATGCGACTCGCCGTGGCCGGTCAGCTTGCTGTGGATGCTGCGGAAGGCTTTCAGCGACTCGAACGACATTCCGTCGAAGCCGTAATTCGCGCGAAGCGCATACAGGCCGTTTTCGGCGTGACCGGCATCATTCACGAAGTGGAAGGCCTCATGCCAGGGTCGATCTTTCACGGAGAACATCAGGGCATGAATGGCCGAATTGATTTCGGCGAAGGCGGCAGGACCGCCCCAGTGGCAGGCTGCTCCCCCCATCACGGCGTGGACGTCCATGAGCGCGACGAGCGCGCGCGTGGCGCGAGGATCTCCGGCCAAGAGTTCCTGACCTGTCCTGGTTTTGACCTTCACGGAGAACCGGGGCTGGCCCGGCGTCCCGGCAAGCCTGGACTTCACGCTCTGGGCTTTGAGTGGAGGTGCGGTAACGGACTGTGCGACAGCAGTAGGAGCTCCCATAATGGCACCCAACGTAATCGCAATCCCCGCAAAGCGCACGAGTTTAGCGGGAATGTCCGGATGCGGGCCACAAGCCGTTCCGACTCGGTGCGCCAATTGGAGCAGCTTCTACGTCGGAGCAGCTTCTACGTCGGAGCAGCTTCTACGTCGGAGCAGCTTCTACGTCGGAGCACCTTCTACGTCGGAGCACCTTCTACGTCGGAGCACCTTCTACGTCGGAGCACCTTCTACGTCGGAGCACCTTCTACGTCGGAGCACCTTCTACGTCGGAGCACCTTCTACGACTGAATATCGTTCATCGCCTCTTCGAGCGAGAGCGAGCGAATCTCCACCCGAGCCGGCGGTGACCCCGTAGGTCCGCCGCTCGCCCCCAAAAGCCCACGCGCAATCTCGCGCTCGCACCACGAGCGCCAGTCGTCGCGCGGCCAGGAGATGCCGTGTGCATCGAGAAGATCACCGAGCGATGCCATCACTTCGGGCGAAAAACCGCAGGGCGAAATCAAATGAAACGGCTGCAGGTCGTTGACGACGTTGATCGCGAGGCCATGCCACACGACCCACTTGCGGACGGCGATGCCGATCGAGGCCACCTTCTTGGCGGCGTCCTTCTCATCGACCCACACGCCCGTCGCGTGTTCGCGCGCTTCGCTCGCGAGACCCAGTGAGCGCAGCCACTCGATGAACACCCCTTCGAGCTTGCGCAAGAAGGCCGTGATGTCCTTCGCAGGACCAAACCCCGAGCCATCGAGCTTGATGATCGGATACACGACCAGCTGCCCCGGACCGTGGTAGGTCAGGTCGCCTCCCCGCTCGCTCTCTGAAAACGCGATCGACGGCGGCAGTGGTGCCGGAAGCGGAATCGAGCGCTCGCGCGGTGTGCCCACCCACTGGAGTCCTCGCCCGCGCGTGACGACGGGCTCATGCTCCAAAAACAACACCGTATCCGGAATCGCATCCTGAGCCCTGAGCTCGACGAGCTTCTTTTGAAGCTCGGATACGTCCGAATACGGTGTCAGATTTTTCAGCGACCAGAACTGCATAGGTCCTCATCCGGCTCGCGCCGGATCAGAATTAAACGCGAGCTTGCGGCTGTGCCGAAGCAGCGGGCTTCTTCTGGAAGATGTGGATGGCGTGGCCGAGCGTGGCTTCGGCGGCTTCCATCAACGTTTCCGGCAGCGTCGGGTGCGGGTGCACCGTCAGAGCCAGATCTTCCACATGAGCGCCCATCTCGATGGCCAGAGCGGCTTCCGAGATCAGGTTCGACGCTTCAGCGCCCACGATGTGCACGCCGAGGAGTCGACCGGTCTTGCCGTCGCCGATCATCTTCACGAAGCCTTCCGGCTCGCCGACCGACAGTGCGCGACCGTTGGCCGCGAACGGGAACATGCCCACCTGAACCTGAACGCCCTTTTCGCGAGCTTCAGCTTCCGTAAGACCAACAGTGGCAATTTCCGGATCCGTGAAGATCACGGCCGGCATCGCAACGACGTCGTAGGCGGCCTTCTTGCCGGCAATGGCGTCAGCGGCAACGATGCCTTCCTTCGAGCCCTTGTGCGCCAGAAGCGGCTGACCGGCGATGTCGCCGATCGCGTAGATGCCCGCAACGTTCGTCTTGCGCTGGGCATCGACCAGGATGAATCCCTTGGCGTCGAGCTTCACGCCGGCCTTCTCGAGACCGATGCCTTCATGGTTCGGAGTACGGCCGATGGTCAC
>JBIIXZ010000205.1:0-4798 GCA_044347055.1 Bdellovibrionia bacterium
AGGCCACGCTCGACATCACCGTGCTCGACACGCCACCAGCCCTGAGCTTCTCGCCCACCACGCTCTCCACCGAAGAGGACGTGACGATCACCCCGTGGAGCTCGAGCAACTCGGGAGGCGACGTCACGGCCTGCAGCTCGACTCCTGCACTTCCCACCGGCCTCTCGGTCGCGGCAAGTTCGGGCAACTGCGCCATCACTGGTGCGCCCACTACCCCGGGCACGCAGACCGTCACCATCACCGGCTCGAACCTCGGCGGCTCGAGCACGGCTACGCTGACCATCGCCGTCACCGCCACTGATCCGCGCACGATCTTTCTGGCCACCGCCAACTGCAACGACAGCATGGCTGTCATCGGTTCGCGCGCCGTTCCGTTCTGCTCGGCACAGGCTGCCGTGAATGCGGCCATCGCTGCCTCTCCTTCGGCCGAAAGCCCCGTCACGATCCAGGTGGGCAGCAAGGCCAGCGGCAACTTCGGAAATGTCACGCTCACCCAAAACTTCGGCGCGCATGTCACCTGGAAGGGCGTGAGCACGACGGCCAGTCGAATTGGCGATGTGACAGCATCGGGGGCGAGTGGAGCCCCGGGCTCGTCGGGCTGGACCACCTATCAGCAGCTCGACGGAATGCCTCAATGCGGAGCCACCCCCGCGAGCTCCAATCCCAGCACTCCGGGTTCTCCGGGAGAAAACGGCCACTCGTTGACGCTCACCTCCGACGGCACGGTTCGATTCGGGACGATTTCAGCCTCCGGCGGATCCGGCGGAATCGGCGCTTCGGCTTTTTCCGATACCTGCATGAACACGATCGCAGCATCAGCTGCGGGCCCCGGTGGCAATGGCGGAAGCATTACCCTGGAACGTGTGACGGCGGAGTCCGTCGTGGCGAACGCGGGAGTTCCGGGCGAGCACGCTCCCGTTCAAAGCAACGCCGACTCGATGAGTGGAGTCGCCGCAGGACAGGCCGGTCAAGTCAGCCTGAATCTTTCGACCGTACTGGGTGAGGTTCAGGTTCGAGGCGCGAACGGTCGCAGCCCGCCCGGCTCCAATATCGTTGCTGGATCCGGCTCTGCAGGTGGCGCCCTTTCCCTGGAGCAATCGTGGACAGGAGGAACGTGCGACACCTCCGCTGGAAGTGATGGCACCGGCACGTCCACTTCTCAGGGAACCTGCTACTCCGGTGGAAAAATATTGGTCTCGGGAGGCGGCGGATGCACGGGCTACAATACGCTCGGCTCTCTGTCGTGCGCGTCGGGCACAGGGCCCGAGGGGCGTCTATGCAACGCCAGCAGCGCCGCAAGCCTTCAGATTTCTGGATCTCCTAGCGCTATAGACCTGGCCACCTCCTTCTACGCGAGCGGCGGCATCTCCGGCCTGTATTCCTGGAGCACGATTCCCGAGAACTGGGGCAGTTTCTGGCCCGAAAATCCTACAGGCAACTCTGTGACATGGAATCACGGCACCGATCCGGGCCGCCGTGTCACACTTCAAGTAGCCGACCTCGAATGCCCGAATCTCACACCGGCGACGACGAGCTTCGGCACCAACTCACCCCCCACCCTGACTCAGATCGCACCCATCATCGCGCCCGAGGGCTCCACCAGCGTCACGATCACTCATTCCCTCCTCAGTCTCGCCGCCAACGAAGCGGACGTAGAAACCAGCCCGCTTTCGTTCCGAATCGAGTCCGTCAGCACTGGAAACCTCACCAAAAATGGCATGGCCATCACCGCGGGCTCGACACTGATCTCGAGCAATGACTCGGTCGTGTGGACGCCCGCCGGAGGCACCACGGGCCAAGTCGCTGCATTTTCAGTCGTTGCGTGGGACGGATCGCTCGCGTCCGCAACCCCGGTGAACGTACGGATCCAGATCGGAACATCGCCGGGGGATGACCCGGACTCCATGGTCATAGGCGCGCCTCGGACGATTTATCTGGCAGTCGAGGGCTGCGACAACTCTCGAGGCGGCATCGGCGTGCTCTCTCCTGCTTTCTGTTCGGCGCAGGCCGCCGTCAACGCCGCGATCGCGGCCACTCCTTCGGCAGAAAATCCGCTCAGGATCCAGGTCGGCACCGGCAGCTTCGGCGATGTCACGCTCTCCCAGAGTTTTGGAACGTATGTCACGTGGAAGGGCAACGGACTCGTAAACAGTTTCATCGGCACGATCGATGCGTCGGGTACTCCGGGTGTAAACGGGGTCAACGCCAGCAATCCATGGTCGTCCGATTGGGGCACCAACGATTGCAGCAATTCCGGATATCCTGCAGGAAACGGAACTGATGGAGGAAACGGCTACAGCCTCACCCTGACTTCAGACAATAGCGTGAGCTTCGGCAACATTGTGAGCTCCGGGGGTGCTGGCGGAAATGGCGGAAATGGAGCAGGGTTCGCCCCCTCTTGTTCTGGAGGTTTCAATTCTCCGGGCATAGGCGCCCCTGGGGGCAACGCCGGAACCATCGTCCTCGACGGAATCACAGCTGCTGCCGTGCTGGCCAATGGTGGAAATGGCGGCAATGGGGGGCAGGATGGACTCAACCCACAAACCCTCGGCGCTGCAGGAATTCCCGGACAGGCGGCCGGCATCATCGCCACTCACTCGAATCTCATCACGACTTCGAGTAATGGAGGAAGCAGCGGCGGAGCCGGCGTCGCCGGAAAACCCGGCGGAGCGATCACTCTGGATTCGACGGTGGTCAGCGCCGACTGTCGAGTAGAAGCAGGAAGTAACGACGATCCGGGCAGCTGCCCTGCCGGCGGAACGATCTCGCTCTACCACACCACCCGCACATCGAGCTGCGGCACGACCCACGTCGCGGGTGCAAGCGGTGGTTACTGCGAATTTTTGGACTACGGCAGTGACGGCGTGGTTTGCAACGACAGCGATGTCCTGAGCATTTTGAATGCGGGCATCCTCAGCTCGACCAGTGCCACACTCACCGCCTCGGGCGGAAGCTCCGGCCTGATCAGCTGGGGCACGAGCGCAGGCGGAAGCTTCTCGCCCAATCCAGGATTCAGCACTGAACTCAGCTTTTCATCTGCTCAAACCGCGGATGTAACTGTAGAGGCGTCCGATCTTCGCTGCGGCATGCACTTCACATCCGTGGTCCTCGGTTTCGCTCCGCCGACACTCTCGACGATCGATGGATTATCCGGTGCCATGCCGGCCACCGCCTTCACGATCACGCACGAGATGCTCGCTGACGCCGCCGATGAGGCGGACAGCGTGTCGTCTCCCGTCTTGTTTCGAATCGAGGAGGTCCTCTCCGGATCGCTGATGCAGGATGGTAGCGCCGTCACTCCGGGACAAACGGTGATTGCTCCCGAGCAGCCCGTGGTCTGGACCTCTTCTTGGGGGTCCGGCACCGGCCTGATTTCCGCCTTTCGCGTATCGGCCTGGGATGGGCTTCAACCCTCGAGCGCCTCCGTCGCGGTGCAGATCCAAGTCATTGCTCCTCCCTCAAACCTCGGCCCCAGCCAGGTGCAGCTCAGCGCGAGTTCGATTGCCGAAAATGGCGGACCGAACCTCGCCGTTGGCACGCTGTCGACGACGGATGCCAATGTCGAGGACACCCACACCTACGAACTCGTGGATGGGTTCGACGACAACGCGAGTTTCTCGATTTCAGGCAATACCCTCTACCTCCTCGAGTCCGCGGATTACGAAGCCAAGTCCTCGTACTCCGTCCGGATCCGGTCGACCGACAGCGGCGCCCCTGAGCTTTCGCACGACGAGGACTTTACGCTCTCTGTGACTGACGTGGACGAAAATGCAGACGACCCGCGCACCGTGTATCTCGCAATGAGTGGCTGTCATGATGGCAGCGCAGTCATCGGCGATTCGACGCCGCCGTTCTGCACAGCTCAGGCGGCCGTAGACGCGGCGATTGCCGCCAACCCCACTTCAGGCAGTCGGGTGACCATCTCTGTCGGAGTGATTACGGCAGAAGATGCTGGAAATGTCGTGCTCGACGAGAACTTCGGCCAGTACGTGGACTGGGTCGGCATCAGCACAGCCGATAGTCGGATCGGGAACATCATCGCCATAGGGGCGATTGGGGCGAATGGAACAGATGGAACTGCGCCTGTCTACGATGGCGAGATGATGAGTTGCACCAACACACCTCCGATGATCTCCGCAGGAAATGGCGGTGCCGGGAGCAACGGCTCTTCGATTTGGATCCACTCGAATGGGTTGATCCGATTTGGAGACATCGACGCCTCTGGTGGAGACGGTGGATACGGCGGCAGCGGAGCGGGCGACAACTATTGCGGCGTAGTCAACGGGGGCAGTGGCGGCTCAGGCGGAAGTGCCGGGTCAGTGACCCTCGTCAACGTCATTGCAGGAGAGGTAAGAGCAAACGGCGGCACCGGGGGCAACGGAGGCTGGACGCCAGGATCAAGCGAGACCAGCACCGGCTCCAGCGGATCAGCAGGCTCAATCACTGCCACCAACAGCACGCTCTCTACGGCATCCGCCAATGGAGGCTCGGGCCTGGGAAGCAGACCGGGTGGCGGCATTACCCTAAACCACAGTGTCGTTTTAGGAGAGTGCTCCGCCGTCGGAGCGGGCACTGACTATGACAATATCTGTGGCACCGGCGGAATTATCTCCTACAACCACAGCGAGAGCATTACCTCATCCTGCACTTCGGGAGCTGCGGTCTCGAGCAATGGAGCCACTTCTTGTAGCACTATGACTTACGCGAACTCCGGAAACGGAGCAGTCTGTGATTCGAGCGCCTCTCTATCGAGTGCGATGATTGACTATACAGGCAGCCTCTACAGTCTGTCCGTATC
>JBIIXZ010000247.1:0-3758 GCA_044347055.1 Bdellovibrionia bacterium
TCAAGGACCGGAACTCGATTTGAAAGGCCTCTTCGGAACTTTTTTCGAGCGAAGCACTGTTCCATCTCGAAAGAGCGCGCAACAGCTCCTGCCTCTCCTCGGCGCCCCAGGACGCATCGCCCACGACGTTCATCGGAAAGTCGTCAGCAGGAGCCATGAACGAGGACCGCTGATCTGCAGGCACCGGGCAGTCCTGAATGGACGGGGCGCAAGCTGAAAAGATCAGCGAAAACGCCGTCATGAGAAGACCTGCCAGAGATTGGACGCACCGCTTCATTGCGGGCGGCGTTAAATCATGCATGACTCACCCTGTCAACTTCTCGTAAAGCATCAAAAACCTGAGTGATTTCAGTAGAGTCACTCGATAAGATGACGAAGTGGGCCCCTCGTCGCTCTTGTTTGTGACCCCCCAGGTCCGATCGCGTGAAAGCTACCTGCTGCAACTGCTGAGCGAGCTGGTGCCGGTTTCCGTCCTGAGCCTGTATCCTCCGTACCGTCCTGTGGATGCCCGCGGACCCCACCCGACCGAGCACCGAATCGTACCCTCCTGGAAATGGATCTGGCCCGCCGAACAATGGATCGGTGATTGGACCTCATCCATTCCCTTCACGTGCTCTTCCGCGCTGATCCGTGAACTACGCGCGTTGCGCTCGAAGGATCACTCCCCCCGATGGATCTGGTTCTCCGGCGCGAGCATGGCGGGAGTCGTCGAACAGGCGCAGGCACTCGGTTATCGAGTCATCGTCGATCAGGATCGCATGCCGAGCAGCCAGGTGCTTCGCGACGCCTCCAATCACTGGGCTCATTGGATTCGACTCCCCGAGGCCTGGCGAGACCTCTACTACGAGCGAAGGCGCTGTGAACGAGCCCATGCCGTGGTCGCCTCCTCTCCTCTTTACGCGGCCCGAGCCCGCAAGCTCGCACCCCAGGCAAGAGTCCGCGTGGTCACCCCTTCCGTTGACCTGAGCAGCTTCGAGTCGGATCGAAAACCCGAAGGAAGTCGACTGGTATTTTGCGGTGATCTCGAAGACCCAGCACAGCAGCAGGGGGTACACTGGTTTTCAGAGGAAATCCTGCCGCGTCTTCGCGCGGCTCTCCGCGCCGACACTCCCGAGGTGCTCGTTGCCGGGCCGGCCGCTCCACGGAGCTTTCTTGAAAAGCTCGCTTTCGACGGAATCCAACACCTGACCTGGGACAAGAACGACACCCGTGCAGCCACGCTCTCGATGCAGCAATGCCTGCAACAGGCGATGATCTGCTTTCTTCCTCACAGAAAACGGAACGCAGGCTTTCAGTTCCTGCTTCAGGCAATGGCGGCCGGACGCCCGGTCGTGAGCACGGCCTGCGGCTCCGAAGGGCTGCTCTTCACTCCCGGACGAGAGATCTGGATGGATGATGAGCCGGATTCTTTCACTTCGGCCCTGATCAAGCTGATTCGAGACCCCCAGCTTCGGCGGAGCACTGCCGAGCTGGCGACCGAAATGGTTCGGCGGCATTATGATCGAAGCTCTGCCCGCGAGGGCCTCGCCGAGCTCCTGCGCGAACTGTGACTGAACTCAAGTTTCCGGGACCTGCACGGAAAGGCCGGCTTCCCTCCATCCACGGATTCCGCCGTCCATCGAGAGGACGTTCGTGTAACCCATCTTCTGGAGCGACTCTGCGGCAATCGCCGACCGAAAACCGCCGCCGCAATACAGGATGATCTCTGCAGCGCGATTCGGGATTTCCTCCTCGATGTCACGCTCGATCACGCCTTTTCCAAGATGAATCGAGCCGGGAATATGTCCGGCACGCCACTCGTCGTCTTCCCGCACGTCCACGAGCAGGAGCCGCTCTCCATTTTTCAGGCGAGCGCTTACCTCCTCGATCGTCGTTTCGCGGATCTTGGCTTTGGCGGCGGCTACCAGGGCTTGGAAACCAGGAGAATGTTGCATAGGCGTCTTATTGAAAATGGTCGGGGTGACTGGATTCGAACCAGCGACCCTCTGCTCCCAAAGCAGATGCGCTAGCCAGGCTGCGCTACACCCCGACCTACCGGGATAACTCTCCTACGGGGCTATCATGCGAACCGGGATTTTCCCACCCATAAAGAGGCTCGCTCGTGAACGAAAGCTCGCCTCCCATCTTTTCCTTCTCGCGCCACTCACAATGAGCCAGAACGGCGAGCAGCGATTCGATCAGAGAAATCACCCGTTCTCCGGGTGCATCCCGACCGGCACCACGCCTGCCCATCAGCTCAATGAGGGACTGGGACTTCAGGCAGATCTCGCGGTAGCCGGCGCTTTCAGCCATCTGGTTCAGGCGGCCCAGGCTTGCCACGAGCTTCTCCCAGTCGGTCCGGCGCATGAGGCGTGGAAGCTCCTCGCGAAACGCCGCAAACTCGCGCACGAGAAGCCCGAGGACAGGATCGCCTTCGTCACGCTTCATGCTTGAAACGTCTCTCTCCATGGCAAGTCTCCGATCAGACTCTTGAGAGTAATCACTTCGCTTGGAAGTGTCAAAAAGTTGGGCTAAACTTCTTCCATCATGAGTGAGCTTCGGAATCGTCACGAATCGTTTGATCGCGCAAAG
This sequence comes from Bdellovibrionia bacterium, assembly GCA_044347055.1. GTDB lineage: Bacteria > Bdellovibrionota > UBA1018 > UBA1018 > UBA1018 > CAIOHW01. The sequence goes on from JBIIXZ010000247.1 coordinate 2,572, forward strand.
TACCTGTCCATTCTTCAATCCGAAGGACTCTCCGCCGCGCTCACCGTGCTCCATCATGACATTGAACAGCTGGAGTACGACACCTTCGAAGGCCAGGGCGGCTGGAAGCCGGAAGAGTTTGAAAAGCTCAAGGCCATCCGCGATTTCTCGCGAGAACTCTGGGATATCCAGCTGAATTCGCCTGAAAAGGCTCGCGGAAACTTCAAGTCCTGACGCAGACGGTGGAGCAGAGGCGATCGTGAAGCGAACGCTTCTGCGAATCCCACGCGGCCATCAGATAACCGACGCCGAAAAACAGGTACGACAGCAGCGTGGCCAGCGTGCGTCCGATGGATTGGCCGGCTGAAAGAGCGCCGCCGGTGCTCGCATCCACCACGCGAACCCGCATGAGTCGCTTGCCGAGCGTGAAGCCCCAGCGATAGTGCGCGATGGTATAGTACGGAAATGCAAAGCAGGCGTATGCCCCAACGCCCATCAGCTGCATCGTGGTGCCGCCCACGTCACTGACTGAAACGCCCAGCACCCCAAGGTAAGCCATCAGAAAGATGGATGCCACGGCATTCAGGATCGCGCTATCGATCCAGAGAGCCACCGCGCGCCTCCAGAATCCGGCATACCGCAAGCCATTCATTTTCTTGCCCTCGCCAGCAGCATCCCGACGAAAATCAGCAATGCCGATGCCACAGTGCGTGGCGTGACCTGCTCACCCATGAAGAAATACGCGACCGCAGATGCCACCACGGGCTGCAGGTAAATATAGAGCGCCACCGAGCTCGACTTTGCGTGTGCCAGCGCCCAGAAGTTCAGGAAGTACGTCAGAAGCGTGGTGCCGATCACTGCGAAAGCTGCAGAAAACCACAGGAGCGGAGTCATCACTGGAAACTCGAACTGCAGGTAATCCGGCACTGCCAAAAGAGTGATGCCGATGCTTCCGTAGATGAAAAGCCAGGTCGTGGTCCAGATCTTGTCGTGCTTTTCGAGGAAGGATTTTCCGAGGACAAGGAAAAAGGCGTAACTGAGGCAGTTCAGGATGGTCAGGAGATCTCCAACGACAGTCTGGTCGGAGAGCTGAAAGTCCTCGATGTGCCGAATCGAGAGGACTCCCGCCAGCGCGAGCACGAATCCCCACCCTCTTCGGATCGTGAACGGCTCCAGGCCTCGAATCGTGACCAAGGCCAGAGTGAATA
>JBIIXZ010000042.1:0-15542 GCA_044347055.1 Bdellovibrionia bacterium
GCTTTCGGCTGTAGCCAGCGTGGTTGTGGCTGCGGCGTCGGCGATCGATAATCCTCTCAGCATCCGGCCGAGCTCTCGCTGCGTGAAGTCGTCGCGTCCGGTCGACTTCGGAGCCCGCCTCTTGAAGTAGGGATGGGCCAGGAGTTTCCGCACCACCGCGGGTCGGGGGCTTCCGAGATTCGCGAGCCGTCCTCCTGCATCCATCTTCATCCGGCCTGCTGATGCGCCCGAAACGGCGAGGTCGATCCAGAGATTGCCCGGTCCGGTGTCCCAGGCAAGTGGCGCCTTCGCGCCATGGATGTAGGTCAGGTTGCTGATGCCGCCCAGGTTGTGGATCGCCACTCCTTGATCCGCAACTCCCGTGATTTGCGCGAGCAGCTGATGGAATTTCGGAACGAGCGGAGCGCCTTGGCCGCCCGCCGCCATGTCGCCCGTTCGGAACTGCGAAATGACCGTGAGACCTGTCCTTTCGGCAATGTGGGCGGGGTCTCCCATCTGCAGCGTGCCGATGCCTGGAAAGTGGGCCAGGGTCTGTCCATGATTGGCAATTCCGTCCACGCGAGTGCTCGACGACCTGACGATCGAAGCTGCGGTCCGTGCGTACCAGGCTCCCAGGTCACGGTGGAGCTTCAGCCATTGTTGCGACGAGTGTCTGGCTCCTGGCTGCTGGAAGGCGAGCACCTGCTCTCGAAGGTTTTCCGGATACGTCCGCGACCATCGCTGGCGCACCTGGAACTGATCCCGTTCAAAGCGGACAGCGACTGCATCGAGTCCGTCGCACGAGGTGCCGGTCATCATTCCCAAGATCACCAGGGATCGTTCACTTTTTCGAGCCACGAGCAGGTCCTTTCACGGGAACGATGGAGATCGCCCCCTCGGGGCAGATCGTGATGCAGTTGCCGTGGCCGTCGCACAGGTCGATGTCGATGGCGTACTGGCGACTGCCTGCCACGATGGCTCTTGTCGGGCACTCCTCGAGGCACGCCCCGCAGAGCGTGCACTGGGAGTTGATTTCGGAAAGAGGCGGCATTCGTAGAGTATGCGAGCGCCCGGAGTTCATTGACAAGGCCCAGTGCCGCGGCAAAGCTGGAGGAATGAAGGTCATCCGCGCACCTCGAACCCTGCTTGCCTCGTCGGCCGCGGTTTACCTGCTCGTTCCAGTGGCTGTGGTCACTGCCGGGGTATTTTCCTCTCACGTCTGGTGGGATCTTCCGATGGCCGATCTGCTCCTCGCAGGGTGGATTGCGCTGGCGTTCGTGGCGCCAATTTCCTGGCGGCTCGTCATGGGCCGGAGAGGCGCTTGGCACGCGCTTGCCACAGGTTGTGCCCTGCTCTGCCTGGGCCTGCTGCTCCGGGCGGCGTGGATTCGCGGAACACTGCAAGGGATTTGGGCTGTCGGAGTTTCGGCATTTTGCACGGGGCTGGTTGCGTGGACCCGCCACGAGCAGCGAAGGAGCTACTTTGATCCGAAGATGCCCTGGTTCCAGGGCCTGCCGATCGCCATCCCTCGGTTGACCGCGGTGGTCACTTCAGGCGCGCACCCAGCCGGGAGCGAGCTCCAGGTCTGTCGGCTGAATTCGGAGGGCATGTTCGCTTTTTCGCGTTCTGGCGCAATCGTGCCCGAGACGGAGGTGGAGCTCGAGCTTCGACATGGAGATCCGCACGAGGAGCGAAAGACTCGCATCGCGGGAACCGTTGTGCGACAATTTGAAGGTCGATCTTCAAAGCGCGATTCTGGTGACTGGGGAGTGGGCATTCGCTTCCATTCCCGGGAGCCGGACGCGGAAAAGGATCTTCTCGACTTTCTTGAGGTGCTTCGTGGTGAGGGCTACATCAATGACTAGAGCGGTTGCGGCTCTTTTGGTGGGTGTTTCCGTTCTGAGCTGGGGCTGTTCGACGCGGCGACAGGGCGCGAATGATCCCAAGTCGCGGCTCCAGGATTACATCTCGCAGAGCTTTGCCATCTCGGGACCGCAGGACCGGGAGGCGCTTTCACGTTTTCTCGTTGGTCCGGCCAAGACTCGCCTGGCCGCCTGGAGCGATGAGCAGTTCCGCGCCGCCTTCCTCGAGAATCGCCGACAGTTCGTGAAGCTGGTCTTTTCGGAAGTCAGGAATTTGTCACCCAAGGAAGTGAATATCACTTACGAGCTGACGTATCTCGACCAGAGCAAGGGCTATGATGCGAAAGTGACGCATAAGAAAATGGCCCAGCTGACCCAGGACCGCGACCAATGGTACATCGCGGAGGTCCGCAACATGAAAGAGCTCATCGAGTACAAGAACGAGATGGCGCTGCCTTAACCTCCCGGCTCAAAGATTCTCTCCGGGCTGCCGAAACGCCCTTGGGGAGAAGCGCCTTGAAAGATCCACAATCCAAACTTCGTCCGACCGAAAACGCGATCCAGGCGGGAGGGCTCGACATTGACGTCCCCAAGCTCGAGCTGCCGCCCGAGACCGACAGCTCGCCCGAGTCGCAGGCCAGCCTCCTGCTCGAGGCGGATTCTCTGGCGACTCTTTCGACCCGCCTGGCAACGGCCGAGATGCTCATCGGACTGCTCACAAAAAACCTGACTTTCCATGACTTCATGCGCGAGGTTCTTCTCGTTCATCTGAAAACCCTGAAATGCGAAGCAGGGTCGATTCTGGAGGCAGACCACGAGCGCAGGGCGCTCTTTTTTCGCGCCACTTCCGGCCAAAGCTCCGACCGCCTCTCGAATATCCTGATTCCCTGGGGCGCAGGAATCGTGGGCCATGTCGCTGAGTCTCGCCGTCCGATTCTCGTTCAGGATACCTCGAGCGATCCGCGATACTTGAGGTCGGTAAGCTCCGCAGTCGGCTTCGAGAGTCGAAATCTCATCGCGGCTCCCATCGCCATCCGTGACCGCGTGTTCTGCGTTGTCGAACTCTTCAACCGGATTGGAAAGCCCTGCTTTGATGAACAGGACCAGGAGCTCCTCGTGCACATGGCGGAGCTGGCGAGCAAGGTGATCGAGGTTCGATTGATGCTCAATGGTGCCAGAAAGGCCGAAGCTGCATGAGCCATGTCGCAAGAAAGGTGTCGTCGCCCCCAGGGCTCACGATGGAGTACCTGGTGAATGCGCTTCTCAAATTTGGCGCCTCTGATCTGCACATCAAGGTCGGAAGGCCGCCCTGTTTTAGAATCGACGGTAAGCTGGTTCCCGCGAAGATTGCGCCCTTGAGCAAGGATACGGTCGAGCAGCTGCTCTACTCCATCCTGACGGAACGGCATATCGAGGAGCTCGAGCAGAAGTGGCAGGTGGATGCGTCGTTTCGACTCACGGACATCGGCCGCTTTCGGTGCAACGTGTTTCGCCAGAGAAACACGCTGTCCGCCGCCATTCGCATGATTCCGTTCCAGATTCCACGGTTCGAGGATCTCGGGGTTCCGGTTGCCCTCAAGCAGCTGGCAGTCCGCGACAATGGCCTCCTGCTCGTGACCGGACCCACCGGTTCCGGCAAGTCGACGACACTTGCCGCAATCGTCCAGTACCTGAACGAAACCCAGCCCATCCATATCCTGTCGATCGAGGATCCGATCGAATACGTGTTTCGAGACCTCAAGGCCTCGGTCACCCAGCGCGAAGTCGGATCCGACACGCGCAGCATTGAAGAGGCCCTGCACGCAGGATTGAGGCAGGACCCCGACGTGATCGTGGTCGGCGAGATGCGGGATTATGAAACCATTCGAGTAGCGCTGACTGCCGCTGAAACCGGACACCTGGTGCTTTCGACCCTCCACACGCCTGACGCCCGCGGCGCCATCGAGAGAATCCTCGATGTGGTTCCGGCGCAGATCCAGAACCAGGTGAGAATCCAGCTTTCCACCTGCCTGGTGGGCGTGGTGGCCCAACAGCTTTTGATGCGTTCCGGGTCTGATGGGCGCGTCCTCGCCACGGAAGTGATGGTGAATTCTCCAGCGATCGCGAGCGCGATCGCGGAGAACGAGCTCGATCGCATTCCTGGACTGATGGAATCGTCCAATGACTACTACCAGATGCAGACCCTGAACCAGTCCCTGCGCCAGCTCGTCGAGTGCGGTAGCATCACCCTGAAGGAGGCGCTTCGTGTCTCGCCCCGACCTGAAGAGCTCGAACAGCTTCTTTCGGGGATTGTGCGAGACTGACCGGGTCAGATAGACTCTGGCCCATGTGGCCCCTTCGCTGGCTTGTCGCCTCATTGCCTGCAGCTGCTGCCGTTCTCGTGATCGGGGTGGCTCCGGGCCTTGCGATCGGAGGTCCGCGGGCCGCCTTGCTCTCGGGTTCCGTGATGCTCTTCGTCTTTTGGGCCGCCTGGTTTTCATTGGCGTTTCTTCCAGGAAGGATCATGAGCCGATTCTGGGCCGCCAGGGCTGAGCCACTCCTCGAGCGCACCTGGACACGTGCCTTTGATGAGGTCGGCTCCGCTCCTCCTCCTGCGCCTGTCTTTCTGGTGTCTTCAGAGCCGGCACCGATCTTTCTGGTGTCCTGCTCGGGCTTCGGGACCGAAATTTTTCTGGTAACCCGCGCATGGCTTGAGTCGACCAGTGAGGCTCAACAACGTCGGTCGTTTCGCGAGGCCGCCGATGATCTGGCCCGATCGGGTACGCGCCTGCGCACCGCCCATGCCTGGTTTGTGTCCCTCATGCTGCGACAGGTGCCGCAGGGAGTGCGTCAAGCGCTCTGGATCGGTCCTGAGTCCAGTCCTTCGAGCGTCATCCAGTGGATGGTCACTCTTCCCTGCGTTGCCTGGATGCAGTGGACGCGCCAGGTCCTGAAAACCATGGCAGCCGACCGACCGACCACGGAGCTGCGGGGCGGCAGCATCCTTCCCGTGGATCCTGCCCGAAGGGCGATGGCGACCCTGCTTTCGGTCGAGACCGGATTCCGCGCAAAAAGCATCTTGTCCTTCGATCTTCCGACTTGATATTTCAGGGGCGTGGACACCTCAACGCAACAGTCTTATCCGAAGCTGGATTTCACCACTTTCATTCTTTCTGTTTCTTCGGCTTCATTCATGGCCCTGCAGGGCGAGGGAACCGGAAGGCCGGACCTGATGCTTGCTCGCCAGAACATCGACCTCCTGGAGCTGATGCACGAGAAGACCCGCGGCAATCTGAGCCCTGAGGAGGCCAAGCTGCTGGAGCAGCTGTTGTTCGAGGTTCGAATCAAATTTGTCGAGGCCCAGGGTCGGAGCTGATTCGGCTCGTCGCCTTGAAGGAGGATTTCAGATGGATCACGCTGTGAAGAACCCCCGTTCTCGGAGCCATGTCGTTGCGACGATCTGTGCGGCCCTGCTTTCCGGCTGCAGCGTGGGCGCTGGCACCGAAGCCGTTTCGACGGCCCAAGCGCAGGAAACCGCCGTTTCGGTCGCAGCGGGACAGAATGTTTACGTCGAGCTGGCGAGAAAAGTCGTTCCTTCGGTGGTGAATATCTCCACGCTGACTGCGATCAAGTCTTCGCCGTACGGCGGTAGCGCCGATCCGCAGGATCCTTTTCGACGCTTCTTCGAGGATTTCTTCAAGTACCACGGCGGCGGAGGGATGCCTGGGCCGCGTGGACGTGATGATGGCGAGGAGGAGGGCGTGCAACCGCCCATGATTCCCGGTGGCAAGGCGCCTCAGGCCATGTCTCTCGGAACGGGTTTCATCATTGATGCATCCGGGTTGATCCTGACGAACAACCATGTGGTCGCCGGAGCCGACGAGATCAAGATTACGTTCACGGAAGAGGCGGATGAAAAGCCAACCGATGGAGAGGTGGTGGGCCGCGATCCGGAGCTCGATGTTGCCTTGATCAAGGTCAAGAGCAAGCGTGAGATGGTGCCCCTGACTTTTGGCGATTCCGACAAGCTTGCCGTCGGTGAGTATGTTGCAGCAGTGGGCAATCCATTCGGGCAGGGACACTCCGTCACCCACGGCATCATTTCGGCGAAGGGCCGAATTGCTCCCGACTTTCCACTGGCCAAGTATATTCAGACGGATGCACCCATCAATCCGGGCAACTCCGGGGGGCCGCTCGTGAACCTGAAGGGCGAAGTCATCGGCATCAACAACGCCATTGACCAGCGCGCACAAGGTATCGGATTCGCAATCCCGATCAACTCGGTGAAAGCCGTCCTGGACCAGCTGCGTACCAAGGGCAATGTCGCGCGCGGATACATCGGAGTATTGGTCAACGACATGACTCCCGAGGTTGCCCAGCAGATCGGCGCGCCCAAGGATCTGCGCGCTCCGTTTGTCACCCAGGTTTATCCGGGAGAGCCAGCGGATCGCGCGGGAGTGCAGGTCTATGACGTGATCCTCGAGTTCGCCGGAAAGAAGATCCGCAACTTTGCTGATCTGATCACTGCAGTGACCGGCGTTTCGGTTGGCAGCTCCGCAGAAATGAAGGTTCTTCGCCAGGGCAAGGAGCGCTCCTTCAAGGTTCAGGTGTCCGAGAGGCCCGGGGCGCGCCCCGACAAAAGGGCGCCATCGCGTCCAGGAAACAAGCAGAAGGAGCCCGCTCCGCAGGTGGAGACTGGAATGACGATTCGGACGCTCACGGACGAAGACGCTCGAGAGCTGGGGGTGCCGAAGGGCATGACAGGCGTGCTCGTCGACACGGTAGCCTACGGTGGTCCGGCGGATCGCGCGGGATTGATGCGCGGTGATCTCATCGTGGAGGTGGATCGCAAGCCTGTCGCGAATGCGGAGGCTTTCTATTCGGTGGTGCGGAGCAAGAAAAGCTACTTGCTTCGCGTTCGTCGGCTCGACCCCCAGGGCCGTGACGCTTTCACGGTGCTCGTACTTGAGCTGAAATAACCGAGGGTTGCCCGCGCCCGCTTGACGGCCTTCGTTTTGCTCCCATCTTGATGGATGGAGGGGCTGACCATGGCTCGGAATCTGTCCAACAAGGCGCAGGAAGTTCTTCAGGCTGCACAGGCCGCTGCAATTCGTGGAAACCACCAGGAGCTGCAGCCCGAGCATGTCCTCCACGCCATCGTCGATGAGTCCTCGGAAGAGGGCGCACCAACGCGCGACTGGCTTTCTGCAGCGGGCGTTCAGCTGGCAGTGCTGCGCTCGCTCGTTCGCCAGTCCGTCGAACGCAATCCTGCGGTGACCGGTGGCCAGGGCCAGCTCTATCCCTCCGGAATGCTGCAGCGGCTGCTGGTGCTCGCCGAGGACGAGGCCAAGTCGCTCCAGGATCAGTTCATCACGCCCGAGCACTGGGTGCTCGCACTACTCCGCAAGACCTTTGAGCAGTCTCCGGCTGCGCAGTCTTTGAAGCAGGCGGGTGCTCGCGCGGAGACGCTCGTGGAAGTGCTCAAGAAAATACGGGGAGGGAAGTCCGTGGAAAACGAAAGCGGCGACATGCAGAAGGCGCTCGAAAAGTACTGCCGCGACCTCACCGAGCTTGCACGCAAGCAGAAGCTCGATCCGGTGATCGGGCGCGACGAGGAGATCCGGCGCGTCGTCCAGGTGCTCTCGCGACGGACCAAGAACAATCCCGTGCTCATCGGCGAGCCCGGGGTCGGCAAGACGGCCATAGCCGAGGGTCTTGCCCAGCGAATCATCGGTGGAGACGTTCCGGAGTCGCTCAAGGACAAGCGCCTGCTGGTGCTGGACCTGGGAGCCCTGATCGCGGGTGCCAAGTTCCGCGGTGAGTTCGAAGAGAGACTGAAAGCAGTGCTCAAGGAAGTGCAGGCCGCTGAGGGACAGCTGATCCTGTTCATCGACGAGCTGCACACGCTCGTGGGCGCCGGCAAGGCCGATGGCGCCATGGATGCTTCCAACATGCTGAAGCCCGCGCTGGCCCGCGGAGAGCTTCGCTGCATCGGCGCAACAACGCTCGATGAATACCGCAAGTACATTGAAAAGGACGCTGCACTCGAGCGTCGTTTCCAGCCCGTGATGGTGGGCGAACCCTCGGTCGAGGATACGATCAGCATCCTGCGCGGCCTTCGCGAGCGCTACGAGCTGCACCATGGCGTTCGGATTCGTGACAACGCGCTCGTGGCTGCAGCGAGCTTGTCGAACCGCTACATCACCGACCGGTTCCTTCCCGACAAGGCCATCGACCTGGTCGACGAGGCCTCCGCGCGCCTGCGTACTCAGATGGATTCCAGGCCCGAAGCCGTCGATCAGCTGGAGCGCAGGATCCTGCGCCTGGAAGTCGAGCGTCAGGCCTTGAAGAAGGAGCAGGATCCGGCCTCGAAGCAGCGACTGGCCGGACTGGATGGTGAGATCTCGCAGATGAAGGAGCAGGCCCAGGCTCTTCGCGCTCGATGGGAGCGCGAGAAGGGCGAGGTTGAGGCCGTCAAAAAGCTGAAATCCGAGATCGAGCGTGTACGCCTCGAGAGCGAGGCCGCCGAGCGCCGGGGCGACCTCGAGAAGGCCGCAGAGCTTCGCTACGGAAGGCTTCTGTCTCTTCAGAAGGAGCTCGACGCGAAGATCGCCGAGAAGGCGAAGGATTCTGCGGGAAGCCTCCTTCGCCAGGAGGTGACCGAAGAGGATATCGCCGAAGTCGTCTCACGGTGGACTGGCGTGCCTGTGGCGAAGATGCTCGAAGGAGAGCAGCAAAAGCTCATCCACATGGAAGATCGCCTCGGCAAGCGCGTGATCGGCCAGGCCGACGCACTCCATGCCGTAGCCAGCGCCGTCCGGCGCTCTCGCGTCGGGCTGAAGGAGGCGCATCGTCCGATGGGTTCCTTCCTGTTCCTCGGGCCCACGGGCGTGGGCAAGACCGAGACGGCCAAGGCATTGGCTGAATTCCTGTTCGACAATGAGCAGGCCATGGTTCGCATCGATATGAGCGAGTTCATGGAACCCCACTCGGTTGCCCGACTCATCGGAGCGCCTCCCGGATACGTGGGTTACGAGGAGGGCGGCGTCTTGACCGAGGCGGTGCGTCGTCGGCCGTATTCCGTCATCCTGTTGGATGAGATCGAGAAGGCGCATCCGGATGTTTTCAATCTCTTCCTGCAGGTTCTGGATGACGGACGCGCGACCGACGGACAGGGAAGGACCGTGGATTTCTCGAACACCCTGCTCATCATGACGTCGAATATCGGCAGCCAGGTCATCCTTCAGGAACGAGATCCGGAAGCCCGGGAAAGGAAGATCCAGGAGATCCTTCGCAAGACGCTTCGACCCGAGTTCCTCAACCGAATTGATGACGTGGTCGTCTTCAATAGCCTCGGATCGGGCGAGGTGCGGAAGATCGTGTCCCAGCTTGCGGACCGGTTGAACCGGATGCTGAAGGATCGGGAGATCGAGGTTCGGTTTACCGATCGCGCTCTGGATTGGCTGGCTGAGAGGGGTTTTGACCCGGATTTTGGCGCTCGACCCCTGAAGCGGGTTTTTCAGCGGGAAGTCCAGGACCGGCTCGCAACTGCATTGCTTGATAATTCCTTAAAGAACGGGTCTGCGGTGACCGCTGACTTTTCGGGAGGAGTGATCACCTTCAAGCAATCGTAGTAGCGAATGCCGAACTTTCGCTTGAGCGAACGGCCTTGCTTCCTTACAGTGAATTCTCGATGAAGATCACTGAGATCAAGGTGTTCCCGGTGGCGGAAGACAAGCTCAAGGCCTATGTGGCCATTGTGCTGGATGACTGCTTTGTGGTGCGTGATCTCAAGATCATCCACGGAAACGGCGGCCTCTTCGTGGCGATGCCCAGCAAGCGCCGGAAGGATGGAGCCTTCAAGGACATCGCCCATCCGCTGAATCAGTCGACTCGCGAGGAGATGGAAAAGCAGATCCTCGATGCCTACCTCGCGGAGATTCGCGGCGCTCCGGCGGGGGCTTTGCGCATGACAGCCGAAGAGGCTGAGCGCGAGGAGTGACGGGGTAGTACGTCCGGGTTGCCTTGACTGGCGCGGATTTCCGGCCAGGGGCAGGCCCGGCTTGACGATCGGCTGTCCCGACGGTTAACTTGAAACCCTGCTAGCACAGTAGGGTTGGGGCGTCGGCAAGTGGTAAGCTAGCGGATTTTGATTCCGCCATTCGAAGGTTCGAATCCTTCCGCCCCAACCAGTATCTTCCATCCCCCAATCAATTCAGGCACCCGGAAATCGCAGAGATGATCTCGCGCGAGGCGCGCGTCTTCTGGCTATCGGTCCGGTACACGAGGCAGATCCGGTCCTCGAAGCGAGGCGCCGCCGTACCGTCGGCGGACTTCCAGGGGCGAAGCTTCGGGTAGGCGGAGGCAACCCGGCTGGGAAGGATTCCCACGCCGGCGCCCTCTGCCGCGAGTCGCGCGATGACCTCCAGAGACGACGAGTGGAGCTCGCGCCGAAACTGCGCCCGGGCCTTTTTGAGCCTCGAGACGATGGCCTGCGACTGCGCGAGCTCAGGGTCATGGATGAGCAGATCGGGGTTCAGGCACTGGGCAGACAGAAACAGCGTCACCGTGTCCGTTCCGAGCAGGGCGATCCGGAGATCCGGGTGAGGAACCGGGTTTACGACGATTCCAAAATCGATGTCATGCCGGACGACCCCTTCGGTGATGTGCCGAGAGAGCCCGTGCACGAGAGCGAGCTCGAGCCCCGGGTGCGTCCGCGAAAGCTGAGGCAGAAACGCGGGGAGTGCATACTGCGCCACCGAGGCGTGGCAGCCAATTTTGAACCGCCCTCGAACTTCGCTGGCAGAAGCGCGGGTTTCGGTGAGGAGCTGATTCCACTCTCGCAACACCTGCTCGGAGTGCTGCAGGAACGTGCGTCCTGCGTGAGTGAGCTCCACCCCGGTCTTTTTGCGGATCAGGAGTGGCGTGCCGGTCTGGGTTTCGAGGCGCTTCACTGCCAGCGTCAGCGAGGGCTGCGCTACCCCGAGGCGCTCAGCGGCGCGCGAGAGATTCCGCGACCTGGCGATTTCCTGGAAGTAGACGAGGTCCTGCGGTGAGAATCCAGACATAGGCTCTGCCTATTATAGGCATAGCTATCGATCATTTTGCAAATGGCTCCAAGACGGGCATCACCGGTGGTGCAAGGAGTACGAAAATGAAGTCAAAAATCGGGATGTTCGGAATCGGAATGATGGCGGTGATGTTGGGCTCAGGCGGCAGCGCGCCGATGGCCGGGGCAGCGGAGCCGGCAGAGGCCGAAGCGGCACAAAAAGCTAAAAAGTCGCCCGCGCCCTTCTGTGTTGTGACGGAGCGGAGCTGGATCGTCAGCCCTTATTCCGACCCCTCGGAAGAGGTCGTCACCCAGCAGCGCATCGAGATGAAATGGGTCAGTGGTGGTAGCCCTCAGAAGACGTTTGGGTTGGCAGAGGCCGATCTTCCGTATGGTGGAAAAGCGTCGCTTCGGCTTCGGCCGGGTTACGGGCTGATCTTTCAGACGCTTCGGATCGAAGCGGCGGATGGACGATCCGCAGACGCAGGCACCGTGATGCCCTGGTATCCGTTAACGACGGGGGCTGCTCATACCGATGTGATGCTCCAGTACGCGAGTGTATCGACGGGGCTCGAGCTGCTTCTCCCCGGGACCAGTCGGGGTAGGGCGCAATACCGCACGATCCGAAAGTCGTCGGTCGAGTGCCAGTTTAATCCTCTGATGGTAAAAGAGCGTTCATGACCGGCTACCACGCACATATCTATTTTACGGCAGAGTCCCGTCCCGAAGCCGAGGCGCTACTCGCGCGAATTGCAGGGGCGGGGTTTCGCCTCCAGTACCTCGGCAGGCTCATCGACCGTCCGATCGGGCCGCATCCGTTGCCCATGTTCGAAATCGACTTTGGCGTTGCCGAGGAGCCGGCGGTTCTCGCCTTCCTGCAGCAGCATCGGGGCTCGCTCAGCGTGCTCGTGCACGAGGTGACCGGCAAGGATCTGCGCGACCATACCGAGGGCGCGCGCTGGCTGGGCAAGAAGCTCGAGCTCGATTTCTCGGCACTCGATCCGTAAAGGCCCGGGCCGTCGTCGGCGCGCACGAAATGACGCGCTTCTGAACCAAAAGGTGGGCCCGACCATTTAAGCCCGGACGTCGATGATCTGGAACTGATCGACGTCGACCAGCCCCTTGTCGGTGAGCTTGAGCGACGGAATGACGGGCAGGCTCAAGAATGCCAGCTGCAAGAAGGGCTCATGGAGCGCGCAGCCGATCGATCGGCTGGCTTGCTTCAGGGCATCGATCCTGTCCTTCAGTTGAGCGGGCTCCTGGTGCGACATCAGGCCGCCGAGCGGAAGCGGCAGAAGCTCGAGCACCTCTCCTTTCGAGGCAACACAGAAGCCGCCACCCGATTCGGTGAGTGCCGCCATTGCCACGCGCATGTCCTCGGTGTTTCCACCGACCGCGATCAGATTGTGGCTGTCATGGCCCACGCTCGACGCGATCGCTCCGCGAAGAGAGCCAAAACCGCTCGCGTACGCGTTGGCTGGCCTCGAGCCCTGTCCGTAGCGCTCGAGAACGGAGAGGCGCGACACGCCCTCAGCATCGTGGGCGCGAACGGAGCGATTCGTGATGATCTTTCCTTCGAGCACGTCGATGACATGCACCTGGCCTGTTGGTCCTTCGAGGTCGCGCGCTTCGACGCGTTCGGCACGAACGGAGTTGGTGAATCCGGCAACGGCCAGCTGCGGGCGTTCGAGCTCATGGACCAGGCGCCCCGCCTTCAACACCGCATGAATCTGGGTCGAGGCGAGATCGTCCAGAATCACGAGGTCGGCTCCGTATCCGGGAGCGATCGCACCCACGCGAGCGCGCGCGAGCCCGCTACCCCGGTGGAGTCCGTAATGACGGGCGACGCTCCAGCTTGCAGCGCGGTAAGCCACTTCGGGCGCAACTCCGTGGCGAATCGCCGTCCGCACGAGGTGGTCGATGTGCCCTTCCTGGGCGATGTCGTACGGATTGCGATCATCGGTGCAGAACCCGAGGCTGGTGGAAGTCGCCAGATCCAGAAGCGGAATCAAAGTATCGAGGTCCTTGGCGACCGAGCCCTCGCGGATCCAGACCGAGATGCCTTTGGTGAGCTTTTCGCGCGCCTCATCGAGCTGCGAGGATTCGTGGCAGCTCGAGATTCCTGCAGCTGCATAAGCTGAAAGCGCCTGCCCCTGCAGGAGCGGGCAATGACCGTCGATTGCGCTCTCGCTGAAGGCTTCGAGCTTCGAGAGAATGTCCTCATCCTTGTGAAGGACTCCCGGCATGTTCATCATCTCGGCAAGTCCCAGGGCGCGGGGGTGCTTGGCGAGTTTCACCAATGCATCCGCCGTGATCGTGCCTCCACCGTTGGTTTCCATGTGCGTGGCCGGAACGCAGGACGAGAGCATCACGTGCAGGTCCATGTGCATGCGCTCGGCACCGTCGAGGAAGTACTGAATGCCGGAGGCGCCCTGGACGTTCGCGAGCTCGTGCGGGTCGCAGATCGCCGAAGTGGTGCCACAGCGAAGCACCGCAGTTTCGAAGTGGGTCGGCACCATGAGCGAGCTTTCCACGTGCACGTGGGCATCGATGAATCCCGGAACCAGGTGGCGACCCTTGAGGTCGAGCTCGCGCGTTCCTTTCAGGCCCGGCTCGATTCCGACGATGGTGCCGTCGATGATGCCGATATCGCCGTCTCGAAACACACAAGAAAAGACGTCAAGATAGCGGACGTTTCGAAGCACGAGGTCGCACGGAATTCGCCCCTGTGCGGCATCGATGCGGCGCTGCAGGGTGACAGATCGGCTGCGGGGAGACGGGGGGATGCTCATGACTCGAGTTTAGCACGCAGCCGGGCTGCGGCACTACTTGGCAGCACCGGCAAGCTCATGTACCCATGAAGAATGACCTCGAAATCCAGCCCGAATCTTGGCCGCGCGGTTCCTCGCAAGGAAGGGCCCCAGAAGGTGACCGGCCAGGCCAAGTATATTGACGATCTGCCCTTTCCGGGGGTGATCCATGGAACGACGGTCCGAAGCTCGGTGGCCCGCGCGAGGATCAAGGAGATTCATTTCGAGGGAAGCATTCCGTGGAATGAGTTCACGATCGTTACCGCGAAGGACATCGGAAGCACGATCCCCGGCAAGAACTACGTGGCGCTCATCCTTCAGGACCAGCCGTACCTGGCTGACGGGGTCATCAATCACCCGGAAGAAGCGGTCGTGCTGCTCGCGCATCCCGACAAGTACCTGCTCGAAGAGGCACGCAAGTGCGTGCGCATCGAGACCGAGGCGCTTGAGCCCTGTTTCAGCATCGACGATTCGCTGGCCCAGAAACCCCTGGTCTGGGGAAACGACAACGTCTTCAAGTCGTACCTGATGAACAAGGGCGACATCGACTCGGTGTGGGCCTCTGCGGACCACATCGTTGAGGGCGAGTACTTCACCGGCGCCCAGGAGCAGCTTTACATCGAGAACAACGGCATGGTCGCGATTGCCAACCCGAAGGACGGCGTGACTGTCTGGGGTTCGATGCAGTGTCCGTACTACGTCCATAAGGGGCTTCTGCCTCTTTTTGATCTTCCTCCGGAACAGGTGCGAATCATCCAGGCGGAAACCGGTGGTGGCTTCGGCGGCAAGGAGGAGTATCCCACGATGCTTGCCGGACATGCGGCGATGCTCGCGTGGAAATCCGGAAAGCCGGTCAAAATGCTCTACGATCGCGCCGAGGACATGGTGGCGACCACCAAGCGCCACCCCTCGCGCACCCGCCACAAGACGGCCGTCAGCCGAGACGGAAAGATCCTTGGAATGGACATCGACTTCGTCATCGACGGCGGCGCGTACGCGACGCTTTCGGCGGTGGTCCTCTCGCGCGGCACCATTCACGCTGCGGGACCTTATGCGATTCCGAATGTACGCATTCGCTCGAAGGCCGTGGCGACCAATCACCCGCCGCACGGAGCATTTCGTGGATTTGGCGCTCCGCAGAGCATCTTCGCGCTCGAGCGCCACATGGACAAGATCGCCAGGGTGCTTGGCCTGACGCCCGAAGAGCTTCGCCGGCGAAACTTCGTCAAGCCCGGAGAGCTCACGGCCACTTCGCAGGTCGTGCGAGATCCGATCGACATGAACGCCCTTTTCGATCGCGCGCTCCGCGAATCGGACTATCACGCGAAGAAGGCGCGCTTCGAAAAGGAGAATGCAGCCGGCGGAACGATCAAGCGCGGCATTGGCTTTGCGACGTTCATGCACGGCTCAGGATTCACCGGATCGGGAGAGAAGTACCTCGCGTCGGTTGTCGGCGTGGAGGGAACCCCTGAAGGGAAGGTTCGAGTCCTGGCAGCCAGCACTGAAATCGGCCAGGGAACCAACACAATCTTCGCGCAAATTGCCTCGGACGCGCTCGGCATCGATTACGACGCCGTCGACGTGCTCGCGCCGGACACGAAGTTTGTTCCGAACAGTGGCCCCACCGTCGCCTCGAGGACGGTCATGATCGTCGGAAAGCTCGTGGAGACGGCCTCGCGCTCGCTCCAGCAGCTCCTGATCGGAGCGGGGCTTCTTTCGAAGTCCTACACCACAGCCGAGTTCCAGCAGGCCTGCCGCACCTACCGCGAACGTTTCGGCGAGCTCAAGGCCTTCGCCACGTACAAACAGCCCTCTTACATCAACTGGGATGACGAGAAGTACCAGGGAGACGCCTATGGTGCG
>JBIIXZ010000206.1:0-4773 GCA_044347055.1 Bdellovibrionia bacterium
TACAGGAACGCAGATCACTTCGACGAATTGATCGCCATTTGGATCGGCCCTCTACAAAGAAGCAGCTTTGGGAAAATACAGGAAAGAATATGGGCGTCTCAAAAAGAAGTAGCGTGGCCTGTTTTTTTGTCCTTTTAGCGGGATGCGCTACTTCCAGTTACAAGGTCATCCGCAGCGGCGAGCGCGGCACTGAGTTGATCGTGAGTCCCGATCGAGTGTTATTGGAGTGCGAACCACTGATTGATGCTGACGAGAAGGGCTTGTCAGGTTTCATGATGCACGTCCTTGATGAGGAAAATACCGTCCTCACTCTTGTCCAGGGCAACACCCTCGACACAGACAGTTGCCACAGACGGATGAAAAAAATGAGTGAGATTCTGAGGACAGGAAAGGTCATCTTCATCGGGGGTACGGGAGACTTGAGTGAACCTCGCAGAAAAGGCAGGGCCCATGTCTTTCCTCGAAAAGGCACATTCTACAGCAATGATCGAGTCCTTGGATTCGCGGTAATCACCAATGAGTTCGGCGCATGTTTTGATGCCTACTCCGGAGACGAAAAGCCCTGCCCACGCGAACCGTTCACTCGCTAGTCGGGCAGGAATCGTCCGAGTTCCGGACGGGAGGCGACCCTAGGCGAGGAGTGCCCGTAAGCGGCGTTGCGGCCCGCTACGATTCGACGGTGCCGGGCGCCCCGGAAATCGTGACCCGGTTCTTTCCGGCCTTCTTCGACTTGTACATCGCTGCGTCGGCAGCTTTCAGGATCTGATCCGGCGTGCTGCCGTCTGCGGGATAGGAGGCCACGCCAATGCTGGCTGAAACGACCCCCAGGGGTTGCTCGTTGGCATGAGGAAAGTTTGCTCCTGTGATCGCCTTGCGGAGGCGTTCCGCGAATTCCGCACCCTGAGGCGCCGAGGTCTCGGGTGCCAGGATCACGAATTCCTCGCCTCCGTAACGGGCGACGCAGTCCGTCTCGCGCGACGACGTTTTGAGCAGTTGGGCAAGATCGCGAAGCAGGCGATCTCCGGCAGGATGGCCGTTTCGGTCGTTGTAGTGCTTGAAGTTGTCCAGGTCGAAGAACAGGACCGCATAGGGGCGTTTGAAACGAACGGAGCGCTGGTGCTCGATTTCCTGGCGCTGCTTGAAGTAGCGGAAATTGTGCACGCTAGTCATCTCGTCGGTGATGGTCATCTCCTGAAGACGATGATTGGCGGCCTGAAGTTCATCGAGCGTGGATTTCAGCTCGGAAAGGTACTTTTCCGCGCGTTCTTCGGCTTCTCGCTGGGCGGTAATGTCGTGCGCGATCAGCTGCAGGAGCGGCGGGGCTGCTTCGGCGGCCTGAAGCTGGCAGAGGTCGCAACGAAAGAGCCGTTCGTGGCCCTCTCCAGAAATGAATCGAGTTTCGAGTCCGCGAGGATGGTACCGCCGGAGCGTCACCCGAGCCTGCTTCCGAAACTCCTCCTGGAGACTTTCTGGAATCCAGCGCAGGATCGGCTCGGCCTTGAGAGCCGCGGCGGATCCGCCGAGCATTTTTTCCGCCGCATCGTTCAGCTCGAGGATCTTCAACGAGGATGCATCCAGCAGGAACGCGGGCTCCAGCAGTCGAAAAAACAGGTCCGAATAGCTCGCTTGGGATGCATGACCCAGCGGTGGAGTGCTCATCGCCTCGATCTTCCTGCGTGGACTGCCTGACGACCCTGCAGAATCTGCTGCTGGGCCGTTCGTGCTTCAGAAATCAGCGTCCTGGAGTCGATGGTCTTCACTTTGCCGTTTGCGTAAAGAAGCCTTCCGTCCACCCATGTCGCTTCCACGTGTTGCGGTTGGGCCGAGTAGACGAGCGAAGAGATCACTCCTTCGGAGAGGTTTCCTCCCAGGCGTGGAAACGGTGCCAGGTTTTCCGGACGGCTGAGGTCCACCAGCGCCAGATCGGCACGCTTGCCGACTTCGATCGAGCCGATCTTGTCAAACCAGTGAAGTGCCTTGGCTCCCTCGCGCGTCGCCATGTCGAGCGCTTCCTGGGCACGCATCGAACGCGGGCCATTTCCCGGCTTTTGAATCAGCGCCGCTAGCCGCATCTCCTGGAAGGCGTTCAAGTTGTTGTTGCACGGGGCTCCGTCGGCGCCGAGAGCCACGCGAATTCCTTTTTCGCGCATTTCCGGCACCCGGGCGATGCCGGAGGCGAGCTTGAGGTTTGAGCTCGGGCAATGCACGACGTTCGTGCCGGTTCGCTTCAGGATTCCCATCTCATTCGGCTTGAGCCAGATGCAGTGGGCGAGAACGAGTCGATCCGAGGCGAGGCCAAGCTGGTGCAGGTACTCGATGTTCTCGCAGCCGACGAGCTTCTTGACGAGCTGGATCTCCTTGAGGTTCTCGCTCGCATGCGTATGGATGATCGCGTTCTGCTCGCGCGAAAGACGTGCCACCTCGAGCATCAGCTCTTCGGTGCAGCTGACGACGAATCGTGGCGCATACGAGATGCGAATGCGGTCGTTCTCGGCGCCGTTCCATTGCTCGAAGAGTGACTTTGCTTCATGAAGAGCTTCGCGGGTTTTTTCGCGAAGTCCGGGCGGCGTCGTCTTGGGATGATCCATCAGGCATTTGCCGACGCTCGCACGAATGCCGGTTTCACGAACGGCCTCGATGATGCTGCCGGTGTGCCTGACGGTACCCATGTCGAGGATGCAGGTCGTGCCTCCCGACAGTAGCTCATGGATGCCGAGAAGTGCGCTGGTCCTCAGGGTCGCCGGCGTATGCGCCGCCTCGTAGACCCAGATTCGCTGCGAGAGCCAGTCGAGGAGTTCAAGGTCATCCGCGAGATTGCGAAACAGCGTCTGGCAGAGATGGATGTGGGCCTGGACGAAGCCCGGGATGAGTGCGCGCCCCTTGGCCTCGATGACAGAGGCCTGCTTCGAAATCCGCGAGGGGCGGCCCTTGCGCACTTCTGCAATGGCGTCGCCGACGATCCGGACAGAGCCCTCGAATACCGAACGCTTCGAATCCTGCGTGACGATCCACGCGCCGGTGATCCAGGTTTCGCGAGCGTGGGAGGACTTGCGGCTCATTTTTTCTTCAGATGTCCGGGAGTAAAGGCGTGTGGAAAGATCTTTTGAAACTCAAAGCTCTCCATCTGGCCCTTCAAGTTTGCAGTGTGCAGGATGGCTTCGGGTCCGAATTCAGCGATCACCTGGCGGCACATTCCGCAGGGAGGCCAAGGGGGAGTGGAGTCGGTGACGACCATCACCTCGACCACTCGAGTCCGGCCCTCGCTGACAGCCTTCTGGATGGCGACGCGTTCAGCGCAGATCGTGGCTCCGTAGGACGAGTTTTCGACGTTGCAGCCGCCGTAAAGCTTTCCATCCGAGGTGCGGATTGCCGCTCCTACCTTGTGGCCGCTGTAGGGGCTGTAGGAAATCTCGCGAGATTTCCTGGCCAGATCGTAAAGTCGCTTCAGGCGCGCGGGCACCTGTACAGGCGTGGACTTTTTCATGAGGTTGCTCCCTTGATCTGGGCCAGTCGAGGAAGAGACTTCTCGACGAGCCTGCAGAGTTTTGAAGTGGCCAGGCGGGCGTTCGCGACGACTTCCTGATGGGTCAGGTTTCGGCCCGAAAGCCCGGCAGCGAGATTCGCGATGCAGCTGATTCCGACGACCCGTACGCCGAGATGCTTCGCGGCGATGGCCTCGGGCACGGTTGACATTCCCACGGCATCGGCTCCAAGTGTCCTGAGCATGCGGACTTCGGCCGGGGTTTCGTAAGTCGGACCGAGAACTCCCGCATAGACGCCACGCGAAGTTCCGATTCCGAGCTCCTTTGCAGTCGCTTCGAGGAGTTCCATGCAGAAGCCGCTGTAGGTTTCCGTCATGTCCGGAAAGCGCGGGCCCAGTTCCGCGATATTCGGGCCCATCAGCGGATTGTCGCCCATCAGGTTCAGGTGGTCCTCGATCAGCATGAGGTCGCCCGGCCGGAAGCGCGTGTTGACGCCGCCTGCCGAGTTGGTCAGCAGCAAGGTATGTATTCCGAGCGCGCTGATCACTCGCGTCGGAAAGACCACCTCTTCCATCGGATATCCCTCGTACCGATGAAAGCGGCCCTGAAGGATGACCACCGGAACTCCGGCCAGTCGTCCGAGGATCATCTGCCCCGAATGGCCCTCGATCGAAGTGCCATGGAAATAGGGAATGTCCGTGTAAGGGATCTGGACGACGTCCGTTGCTTGCTCGGCGAGTGCACCGAGGCCGGAGCCCAGCACCACCCCGACTTCAGGAATGATCGAGGTGCGTGCCTGGATGGCACGCGCGGATTCCTGAATGCGTTCGAAAAGCCGCGACGAGGCGAAAGCCATGGGGCCACAGAGTAACCGGTGGGAATCGGCCCCGTCAAAAGAACTTTCAGGTCATCTCGGCGTGAACCAGGGGCGGAACCTTGGGCCGAGTGCCCGTGATCTCGATCGAGTCCTGGAACCAGTGTTCGAGATCCTTCAGCGGTTTTTCATTCGCGGCAAAAACCGTAGCCAGCGTCTGGCCTGCGCTGACTTTCATTCCCGGCTTGGCGTGGAACCAGAAGCCGACGCGCGGATCCACTGAGTCTGAAGCTTTCTTGCGGCCTCCTCCGAGTTCGACGAGGATCTTGCCCATCGCTTCGGTGTCCATGGTTTTTAGGAAGCCGCGCTTTCGGGCTTTCCATTGGACGCGAATCGGAGCGGCAGGAAACTTCGAAGGATCATCGACCCATGCCGGGTTTCCGCCCTGTTCCACGACCATGCCTCGGAACTTCTCCC
>JBIIXZ010000207.1:0-4753 GCA_044347055.1 Bdellovibrionia bacterium
CTTCCAGTGATCGAAGAAGTTGAAGCGGCGCACCTTGTAGGGGCAGTTGTTGGCGCAATAACGGGTTCCAACACAACGATTGTAAACCTGCTGGTTCAGGCCGTCCTCGCTGTGAACAGTCGCGAGGACCGGGCAGACCGTTTCGCAAGGTGCATTTTCGCAGTGCTGGCAGAGCATCGGCTGGAACACGACGCTCGGCTGCTCCGGCGAACCCGAGTAGTAGCGGTCAATGCGCATCCAGTGCATTTCACGGCTGATTCGGACGTTGTCGCGTCCGACGACCGGAATATTATTTTCCGCCTGACAGGCAATGACGCAGGCGCCGCAACCCGTGCAGGAATTCAGGTCGATCGTCATTCCCCACTGATAGCCCTTCGAATAGTCGTGCATCGGCCAGATGGACGGCACTTCCTTCAGACGAAGATGCGGATCCGTGTGGTTGGCCGCAGACGCGTCCTTCTTGTATTCGGCAAGGGTGATGTCGTTGATGATGGGACGATTTTCACTGGTAGAGTGCCACTGGGTCTGGGCCAGCTTGTACATGCGGCCGGTCCGTCGAACGCGCGCCGACTGTCCCGAAAACGCGAGCAAGTCGCCGCTCACCTTGGCAGCCGGATACACATCCACTCCGGTACCATCCCCCACCTTGCCGACCGCGCTACGACCGTAGCCCACGGCCACTGCCACCGTCTGCGGGTGCATGCCGGGCTGAATATTGACCGGAAGCTCGAACGGAATACCGTCGGCAATGACCTCGAGAACATCGTCCTGCTTCAGGCCGAGCTTTGTCGCGGTCGCGGGAGCCACATTGGCATAGTTGTCCCAGGTGACCGTCGATACGGGATCCGGCAGCTCCTGCAACCAGGCGTTGTTCGCCTGCCGACCATCGCCCATGCCTACTTTTGAATAAAGCGCGAGGAAGTACCCATCAGTTTCAGCGACCTTGTACTTCGGAAGCTTGGAACAGGCCCCTGCACGGAAAGCGCGCGCAGAAACCGGGCCTCCCCTGCCGTTGGTGGTGTCAACCACGCCATCACGAAGGGTGGTCTCCCAGAACTTTTCGAAGTTACCGGCAGCAACGCCGAACTCCTTCGCAGAAAGCTCCTTCCAGGCATCCTTCAAGTAATCATGCCAGCTATCGGCCGAGGCCTTGCCCGAAACACCCTTGGTCCACGCGAGGAGCGAGTCCTGGAACGAGCGGGTTTCGTGGAGTGGATGAAGCACCGGCTGCTGCACGGAGTAGAGATGCTTGCGAACGTGTGCGTCGCCCCAGCTCTCCAGCCAATGGTTCTCGGCTGCAACAAAGTCTCCGAGGGTGGCTGTCTCGTTCTCGCGATCGGCGACCGTGATGACCGTGCCCACCTTTTCGAGCGCTTCCTTGAAGCCTGCAGCAGGAGTAACGGTGTACGCCGGATTCGTGCCCCAGACGACCAGGGCGCCCACACGGCCTTCGCGCATGTCGAGAATCAGCTTCTGAAGGCCGGCAAAACCCGCACGCGCAGCAGGCACCGAGGTGCCGTCCACTGTCGAGCCTTCATTGCCGAGTACCGAGTTCAGCATGCTGGCTGCAATCTGGAGCGAAACCGCCGAAGAGGTCTTGCTGGCAAGACCTCCTGCAACCACGACACTTTTACCGCGATTCTTCAGGAGCTCTTCGGCGATCTTGCGGATCTTTTCGCCGCCATCCTTCATGCCGATTTCCTGAGCCACGACCTCCGGCTTGTGGCCGGCAACGGCTGCTTGTGCCTCAGCGGGAATCGCCACACCCTTCGAGGCCAGCACGTTCGCGATCGAAAGAGCAATCTTGAGCTCGTCACCTGGGCGAACGGGATAGCGCTCGTCGGCATTGGCACCAGTGATGGACATGACCGCTTCAAAGGCGACCATCTTGGAGAGGTCGGTGCTCTTGTCCTTCAGCTTGCGCTTGGAGGCCCAAGCCTGAGAATACTCCACTGAATTCGGCCAAGTGCCGAGGAAGTCGGCTCCGAGGCTGACGACGTAATCGGCCTTGTCGAAGCGGAACGCCGGAATCACCGCAGCTCCGTAGGAGAGCTCCTGAGCCTGCGCCACATCGTCCATGGCGAGCGGCTCGAATTCCACGTGAGCGCCGTTTCCAAACTGAGCCAGAAACTCATTGATCAGCTTGCGGGTCGTGTCAGACTTCACCTCGTCGGTGAGGACGCGAACGGCTCCACCCGAAGCAGCAACCTTCTTCAGCTTCTCCACGACGGCGGCATCAAATTTCGCCCAGTCCATCTTCGAAGGAGAACCTGCACCACGGACGCGCGAGACCGGAGCCTTGAGGCGCTCGGGATCGTACAGCCCCAAAAGCTCAGCCTGCTCGGCAGCCATCAGCTTGCCATTCGACAGCGGATGCAGCTCATTGCCTTCCAGCTTGACCGGACGACCTTCACGAACGCGAACCACTACACCGGTACCGGTGTGCGGATTCGTCGAGGCATAGAAGTTGGCGACGCCCGGAGTGACCTCTTCGGGCTTCACGACGTACGGAATGATCTTGTGGACAGGACGGCGCACGCACGCCACCGTGCCCAGCGCCATGCTGGCACCCATGATCGTCAGGAAGTCGCGGCGAGCGATCGCAAATCCCTCGGACTTCTCAATGTTCGACAGCGCCTCGATCGGCTTGTCGAAAAACTCCTGGCCGCGCTTTTCCTTCGTCTGTGCATCCTGCCAGTAGGAAGCATTCAGTTCCTCGACGCCCACCCAGTGACGGGGAGCCTGGAATTCAGAGGAGTTGCTCTTCTGCTCGGTATTCATTTCCATGGTGAAACCCTGATTTCTTAGTGGTGGCAGGCCGCGCACTGAATAGAGGCGACGGGCTTGTGGTTCAGAGAGGCGTCCATGACCTCAGGACGCTCCTTTGCAATCTCGGCGAGGACGTTCCTCGGAGTCGTGACTCCGCGGTGGCAGTCCATGCACCAGCCCATGTTCAAAGGCGCGTACTGGTAGACCTTTTCCATTTTGCGAACATCGCCGTGGCAGGTCTCGCAGGAGACGCCCTTGGCGACGTGGCGCTTGTGCGGAAAGTAAGCGAAATCCGGAAGCTCGTGAACGCGAACCCACTCGATCGGAGTCCCTTCACGGAAATGCTTCTGGATCTTCTGGATCCACGGGCTGTCCGTTTTCACGACCGTGTGGCAGTTCATGCACACATTCACGGAAGGAACGGAGGCATGGCGGGATTTTTCGATTCCGACGTGGCAGTACGCGCAGGCCATCTTGTTGTCACCTGCGTGCAACTTGTGGCTGAACGGAATCGGCTGCTCGGGGGCATACCCTTGATTCGAGGCCGAAGGATAGAAAAGCTGCACTGCTCCTCCACCAACGACCATCACCAGAATTGCGAGGACCAGAAGCGTCTTCTTCTGGCCTGAAGAGATGCGACTCATGAAGCACCTGCTCTCGGCATGCGCGCGCATGCCGGGTTGAGGGTTAAGCACTGCACTAAAACGATTGACCTTGGTCTTAACGTCAACCTGCGGAAGATTCTAGAAATTTTTGCCGCCCGGTCTCACGATCTGGAGCGCCGCGACCATCAATTCGGATATTTCAGGTAGTAGATGTCCGGCAGATTCCGGCAACGCTCCTCGAGGTCCAGCCCATAGCCGATCAGGAATTGGTCGTCGATTTTACGTCCGACGTATTTGACCGGGACCTCGACGACGCGCTTGGACTCCTTGTCGAGAAGGCTGACGATCTCCACTGAGGCCGGCCCGGCGGACCTTAGCCTTTCGACCAGGAATTTTAGCGTTCGCCCGCTATCGATGATTTCCTCGATGATGAGCACATGCTTGCCGCGGATATCGGCTTCAATATCCTTGATGATCGTGACCGTGCCGCTGGATTCGCGGGCTCTCCCGTAGCTGGAGAGGCGCACGAACTCCACCTCGAAGTCCACCTTGAGGTACCGCACCAGGTCGGCCAGGAAAACGTAGGCTCCCTTGAGCACGGCAACGAGGACGATGCTCTGCCCTGCATAGTCGCGATTGATCCGTTCGGCGATCTCCTGGACCGCGGCGTCGATTTCGAAACGGCTCAAGTACTTGGTGAAGTTTTTTTCGTCGATCATGGATACACGTGTCCCCGAGGCCTCTGATTGTTCGCTGGAGGTCGTCGCAGGAGCGCGTTTCGCGCCCTGAAGCCCGGGGGCTTCCGGCTGCCCTTCGATGCGATGGAATTTGGCCTCTTCGATACCGGCCAGGGCGTCCTTGAAGTTCCGGACGCACTTTCCTAGAGTATGACCCAGCTCGGGCAAACGGCGGGGTCCAAAAATGAGGAGCACAATTCCCAAAATCAGCAGATGCTCGCCAGAAATTCCAAACATGGTTGCCGGGTACCGCTTTGCGGCGCTGCTGTCAACGCGGTGTGCCTCGGGAGTCCTTTTAGCGGCCCTGACCCTGTTCGGCCTGCCCGGCTGCAAGTTCGGTTCGAAGCCCGAGTTCGAGAGGCCCGAATCCAGCCTCTTTCAAAAATTGACCGGGGATGACCCTGAGGACGACAAAGGCCGATGGGACCAGCTCTTCAGTACCCAAGAGTATGTGTTCGGCAAGGAGCCGGCACTCTTTCTCAAGGAGAAGGTGACTCAAATTCCGGTGGGTCGGGCGCTGGACATTGCGATGGGAGAAGGACGCAATGCCGTGTTCCTGGCCAAAAAAGGCTTTGCCGTCGAAGGCGTCGATATCTCGGACGTGGCAGTGCAGAAAGCCAAGCTGCTGGCTCGCGAGAACTC
>JBIIXZ010000043.1:0-15471 GCA_044347055.1 Bdellovibrionia bacterium
CTCGCGCAGTCGATCTTTAGGCGAAACCAGCCGGGCGCGCACCTGCTGGAAGATCTGCCGCCGATGGTTGAGGTCGCGCTGGAACGACACCCACAGGCGAGACTTGGCCTCATGGAGTCGTCGTGCCGCATCCACCCAATGGCCTGATAGAATTTCCGCGGCTGCGGACGGCGTGGGAGCCCGTAGGTCGGCCACAAAGTCCGAGATCGAAAAATCAATTTCATGTCCGACTGCGGAGATGACCGGCAGCTTCGAAGCAGCGATGCCTCGAGCGAGGCGCTCGTCGTTGAAGCACCACATGTCCTCGATGCTGCCTCCGCCGCGCGCCAGCACCACGACCTCGCCGATCGCGTGTCGATTGGCAATCTCCAGTCCGCGAAGGATCTGCGCCGGCGCCTGGTCTCCCTGCACGAGCGCAGGAATCACCGTCACTCGGATCTGCGGAGCACGACGCCCGAGCACCGTCAGCATGTCTCGAATGGCCGCTCCGGTCGGCGAAGTCACGATCGAAATGTGCCGAGGGTAATCCGGAAGAGCGCGCTTTCGCCTGGGGTCGAAAAGCCCCTCAGCCGAGAGTCGAGCCTTCAGCTGCTCGAACGCCAGCTGGAGAGCTCCGGCCCCCAGCGGCTCGATCTGCTCGACCGTGAGCTGGTAGCTGCCGCGCGGGGGATAGATGGAGATCTTTCCACGGCAGAGAACCTCAAGCCCGTCTCGAAGATCGAAGGGAGCCCTGCTCTGGCGATTTCGCGTGGTCCAGTTGAAGCACGCCGCCGAAAGCATCGCTCCGTCGTCCTTGAGAGTGAAGTAGGCATGTCCGCTCGTGGCGGGACGACAGTTGCTGATCTCGCCCTTCACCCAGACCGAAAGGAACTGCGGCTCGACCACCCCGCGAATGCGAGCGGTGAGCTCGGATACGGTCAGTGCGGCCTGGCCGGGCTGCGGCTGGGCCTTGCCGAACGGAAGCTCGCCCTGGCTCACTGCTGCGTGGCCTCCGGCTTGCGCTTCAGTCGCTCGAAGACTTCGAAGGACTTGAGGTAGCCGACAGCCTGGCGCACCTGGTAGTCCTCGCGAGGCGCAAACTTCACGGGCTGTGACTCGGAATCATCGGGCTTCGATTCGGAACCCTTGGCCGGCTTCTTGCCGATCGATTCGAGTTCCTCGAGGCGATACTCGGAGCTTCCTTCCGGATTGGCCATGTGGCGCTTGAGATCGCGCTCGCGAAGCGCGGTATCATTGCGACGTGCCTCAGCCAGCACTTTCGCATCGAAATCATCCAGGATCACGTCGGGCTGAACGCCTTTTTCCTGGATGCTTCTTCCGCTCGGGGTGTAGTAGCGGGCGATCGTCAGCTTGAGTCCCATGTCCTGGCCGAGATCCATGACGGTCTGGACGGAGCCTTTGCCAAAGGTCGGCTGCCCGAGGATGAGCGCACGATTATTGTCCTGCAGCGCGCCCGCGACGATCTCAGCAGCCGAAGCGGAGCTGCCGTTCACCAGCACGGCCAGCGGAAGGTCCTTCCGAGCCATGCCCTTTCGCGCGTGCTTCAATTCTTTCTGGTCCTTGTTCCGACCGATCGTCGAAACGATCACTCCTTCGTCGAGGAAAAGCGAGGACACGTCGACTGCCTGGTCGAGCAGGCCGCCCGGATTGTAGCGCAGGTCAAATACCAGGCCGGAAAGGCGCGCCTTGTTCTTCTTCTCGAGAGCTCCAATCGCCTCACGAATGTCCCGAGCTGCGGTCTCGTTGAAATTCGAAAGTCGGACATAACCGAATCCCTGCTCCAGCAACTCCGATTTCACCGACTGGATCTTGATCAGCTCGCGCGTGACCGTGAAGTTGCGCACTCCCTGGACGCCATCCCGGAAGATCGAGAGCGTGACGGCGGAGCCGCCCTTGCCACGCATCTTCGCGACCGCCTCGACCAGGGTCATTCCCTTGGTGCTTTCGGCATCGATCTTCACGATGCGGTCGTTGGGCTTGATGCCGGCCCGCCAGGCGGGAGTGTCCTCGATCGGAGTGATCACGGTCAGGACATTGTCCTTCATGCCGATCTCGATGCCGATGCCGCCGAATTTTCCACTGGTCTCGATCTTCATGTCCCGAAAGACCTGCGGCGGAAGGAAGTTCGAATGCGGATCGAGCGTATCGAGCATTCCCTTGATGGCGCCCTGGATCAGCTGTCGATTGTCGACAGGCTCGACGTAGTTCTGCTCGACGAAGTGCAGGACCTTCTGGAAGGTCTCGATGTTCTCGTAGCGATTGGTGGGCTTTTCGGTGGCGGCAGCGGTCGCGATGGCCGGCAGCAGAGCCATCGAAAACGGGAGGAATTTCCGGGATAATTTCATGGATTGAGGCTAATCGAACTCGATACCCACTGCAACGGATTCACGGCGATGTTGCGCGAGCGGATCTCAAAGTAGACCGGAGCACCTTCGGCGCTGGAGTTGCCCAGAAGATCGCCGGAACCGACGCCATCTCCCGCCTTCCGGGTGACCGAGCCCAGGTTGCCGCAGAGCGTGTAGTAATGGTCGCCGTGGTCGATGATGAGGACTTTGCCGTAGTTGGGCAGCTCTCCCGAGAAGGCCACCTTGCCCGCCGCGACCGACCGCACCGGAGAACCGGGCCTGGCCTCGATGTCCACGCCCTTCTTGAACACATGCAGCTGGCTCTGTGGATCCAGGAAGCGGCCGAACTTGGATAGGATCCTGCCTTCGATCGGCAGGCCCAGCCTTCCCTTCAGCCGGGCGAAAAGTCCGTCCTCGATCGCCCGCGCCGCACGCGCGGTCGCGCGATCGCGTTCCACCATTGCCTCGAGCTCGCGGCGCGCATTGAAGTCGCGGATCATCTGCTCGAGCTGGGCCTCGGAGCCCTTGAGTCGGCGATAGTTTTCGAGCTGCGCCACGCGGGCCTGGTGCTCTTTCCTGAGGAGATCGACCTGGATCTGCTGGTTGAGCTCGAGCAGGCTTTTCTGCTCTTCGAGGTCCTGGAAAAGGTACGCCAGCTGCTGTTTCTCGTCCTGGATCCGCTTCTCCAGGTTCTCCGCATCCGCAAGATCCACGCGGAGCTCCTCGATCTCGCGAATGCTGGTTCTGGCGAGCGACGACAGAATCCGGCGACCGACCACGTCACGCTCGCCCGCCTCATCCAGCACCAGCGGCGACCGCAGGAACTCGGGCTCGCTCAGGAGCGACTTCACTCGGCTCCGAACCATGGCCTTGCGCTGCCGAGTCTTTTCAAGCAGCAGCGATCGACGCGATTCCAGCTCCACGACCGTCTTCTCGAGCTCCTTCATCCGTGCAAGACCGATCTGCCGCTCGCGTTTCTGGAGCTCCATCAGGCTTTTGATCTTCTCGATCTGGCTTCGCGCCTGCTGGCGAGTTCGAAAACCCAAAAGAAGGTCCTTCTGCAGGTCCATGACTTCGCCGCGGATCGTATCGAGCTGATCGGACAAGCGCCTCTTGGCCTGCGACGCGGCAGGCGCCGGACGAGCGGCGGGCGGCAAAGCGGCCTGGGCGACGCCGATTGCACCCGCCAGCACCGCTGATGCCAGGAAATGGACCGAAGTCTTCATGCTTCCGCGCTACCCGAGAGCGCTCCGGAAGCAAATCCGGCGACTGCGCTGGTCACCACGAGCATGAGCACTCCTGAAGCGCCCGGAATTGCCGAGGCTTCGAAAAGGGCACTCGACGTGGCAAGCTTCTGCAGGGCAGGACGTGCCAGCAGGGCGTAAGCGATTGCCGCGATCACTCCGGCCGGCAGGCCCACCCAGAATCCAGCGAGCATTCCGGGTGCACGAGCCGTCCACGGCCCTGCGCCCCAGAGGCGCATCGGCCCTGAAATTCCAGCAAGGCTTGCAGCATGCGATCGCGCCAGAGCCATCCAGCCGAGGATCCAGGCGGCAGCCACTCCGAGGGTCAGCAGGCGGAGCAGCCACTGCAGCCCGCGGATGGCAGGACCCACGGCGGCCGCACGCGATTCCGTGCTGTCGACAGAGTCGACTCCCTGGATTTTCTTCACTTCGGCGATGGCCTGTCCCAGGCGTCCTTCGTCAAAACTGGCGGTGAGATGGACGGCGCGCGGCACGAGAGACTCGCCATCCTGGCCGAGGTCACGAAGTTCGGCATGGAGCTCCGGGTGCTTGTCGCGCAGGAATGTCATCGTGTCCGCGATCGAAACGAACTTCGAGTGCACCTGCGTTTCGGAGTGAGCCCCGAGCGACTGGGTGATTCGATCGGTGATCTTCTTTTCCGAATCCGGAGCAATACCGGGAGCAAGGAACACGGTCACGCGATTCTCGCGCTCGACTCGGCCCCGGGCGCTCTGGATCGAAAGCTCGAGGCAGAGCAGCAGGGCCACGCACAGCAGCAGCGCCGAGCTGATCAGCGAGGCTCCGAACTGCGATCCGGGGCTCAACCTCCAGGCACGAAGCGAGAGCTTCAGAATCGGCATGGAGCCTCCTCGACATGCAGCTGCATGCGGCCATTCTTCAGGAAGGCGGTCTTTTTCCGCACGCGACGAACCATCTCTCGATCATGGGTCGCGATCATGACGGTTGTTCCGGAGAGATTTTCTCGAAGCAGGAGATCGAGGATTCCCCAGGCGGAGTCGGGGTCCTGCGCTCCGGTCGGCTCATCCGCCAGGATCAGCTCCGGCTTGCGTGCCAGGGCCTGAGCTATGGCCACCCGCTGTGCCTCGCCTCCGGAGAGCTCCGATGCGGGACGATCGCGCTTGGAAGAGAGTCCGAGCTTCTCGAGGAGTTCGAAGATGCGATCGCGCGAATCACGTCCGGATGCTCGGCTTCCGGCAGCGCGCGTGGCCATGGAAATGTTCTCGAACACGGTCAGATCCGAAATGAGCTGCACGCGCTGAGGAATCGTGCTGATCGACTGCCGGATCGTTCTCAGGGTGGAGGGCGACACCGCTGAAAGATCGTAGCCGAAAAGCGAAAGCGTTCCTGAGGACGGAAGCTCTTCGGTGGCAAGCATCCGAAGCAGCGTCGTCTTGCCCGCTCCGGTTCCGCCGATGACATAAAGGAACTCGCCCTTCTTGAGGTCGAGATCGAGCTGGTCGAGCACCCTCGAACGATCCGTCGTGGATCCGGGGTACCATCGCGATACTTGCCTGAGCGTGATCACGAGAACGGGCCTCCCTGCCCTTTTCACACGATAACATTCGAACGGGATTTGCCAACGTGCCAATCCGTTGACTAGACTCATCGATGCATGGCGACAACGGAATTGCGCAAGCTGCTGCCCTCCAGCGCGCTGCTTCTCGCAGCATACTGGCTCTGGCTGTTTCTCTGCCACCTGGTGGGCATGTCGCTGGTCACCTATGGAATGCTCGACTCGACGCCCGGGGTGCAGGAAATCGCCGACCAGTATTTCGCCAATTACTGGACCATCCAGGGCTGGGGATCGCTGGCTTTCTTTCTGCTGAGCTGGGGCCTCTCGATTTCCAACCCCACGCCGTGGAACGAAATGAACGGAAAGTTCTGGAAGGCCCAGGTGGCTCCGAATTTCCTGCGTGCTGCTGCTGGAGCCACTCTCTTCATCCTGACCCTCATGGCCTTCACGCCGTTTCAGTATCTGGGCCCGGGCTTCTCCTGGACCGACGGTCCTTGGGGAGTCCTCAACTGGGCGAGTCGATCCATTGCCTGGTGGGGCTGGGCACTGGGCGACGAACTGGTCTTCCGCAAGCTGCTGCTGCCCCGGTTGCGCGATCTTTTCCGATCGCATGCGGAAACTCTCGCGATCGTGATCACCACGGCGCTCTGGGTGCTTACCCGGTCGCTGCACCAGCCTTTGGGGTGGAGCCAGACGCTCACGCTCACGCTGCTCGGACTGATCCTGGGGCTTCGAGTCACGCGCGGCCGTCATTATCTTGGCGGCGCAGCACTGCTCGCCGGATCCACGTGGGTCTTCCAAGCGCTCTTCAGCCTGCCGCTGCTGGGCCAGGAGTATCCCGGAATCTGGATGATCAAGTTCTCATCCGCCTGGGCGGATTCGCATCCCTGGCTGCGGCTGCTGAGTGGTGGCGCCGGAGGCCCCGGAGCAAGCGCCCTCTTGCAGCTTTTTCTGCTCGGAGTGCTGGTCAGAATCCTGTGGACCACCCCGCGCGGATCGCTAAGATGAACGGCATGTTCCAAAACGGCGTCTACGATCTCATTTCTCAGTCCGGCCCAGTTGCAAAGCTTGTCCTGCTGGTGCTCGTGTCAGCCTCGGTGTTTTCATGGGCACTGATCTTCTCGAAGCTTCGACTCCTCAAGAAAGCTTCGTGGGAGAATACTGAATTCCTGAACCTGTTCTGGAACAGCCGAAGCATGGATGAGGTGCTCGCAAAATCCGAGCGCTTCGAACGCTCGCCGGTCGCCCGCATCTTCAAGAACGGCGCACGCGAACTCAAGAAGGTCCATGAAACCGCGGCAGCCGATCCGTCTTTAGGTGTCGAGAACGTGGGCCGCGCACTGTCGCGGGCCGCCAACTCCGAAGTCGCCGACCTCGAACGCAACGTGAGCTGGCTGGCGACCACTGCGAGCGCCACGCCCTTCATCGGCCTCTTCGGTACCGTCTGGGGAATCATGAATTCCTTCCAGAGCATCGGCGCCAGCGGCGCAGCCAACCTTGCCATTGTCGCTCCCGGCATTTCGGAAGCACTGATCACGACCGCCATGGGAATCGCAGCCGCGGTTCCTGCGGTGATCGCCTATAACAACATCGTCGTGAAGATCCGCCGCATCTCGATCGACATGGACTGCTTCTCCCAGGATTTCCTGAACATCATCCAGCGCCGTCTGCCCAGCCAGGCCGGCAAGGCAGGAAACTGAAATGGCCGGAAGCGTCCGAGACAACAGCAACACCGCCCTCTCGGAGATCAACGTCACGCCGCTGGTCGACGTCATGCTCGTGCTTCTGATCGTCTTCATGGTCTCGGCGCCGATGATGAACCAGGGAATCCAGGTCGACCTGCCGAAGACGCAGGCCCAGACGCTCAACGACGCGCAGGAGCCGCTGGTGCTCGTGATCAAAGGCAATCGACAGATCCTGATCAACGAGAAGGCCATCGAGCCCGGAACGCTCCAGTCCAAGCTCCAGTCGATCGCGCAATCGCGCCCGAACGCCGAAGTATTCATCCAGGCCGACCAGGGACTTCCCTACGGCGTGATTGCGACGGTCATGGCGGAAGTGAAGCGGGCGAAGATCCAGCGCGTTGGCCTGGTGACCGAGCCCGGCGAATCGAAACTGAAACTTTGAGGCTCCTTTTCACATGGAAGCTCACGGCCCGGATCTCTGGTTCAGCTCCACTCCGCGAACGGACGGACGCGAGCACACCGGCATCCTCGACCTGGGAATCCTCTCACGGGGCTCGGGCACCCACCCCAAACCACCCCCCCCCCCCCCCTCCCGCCCCCCGCAATCCGCGCATCGGGGGAGTCCATCCTGAAGAGCAGCTTCGCTCGAACCTGAAATGGTCGCTTGCCCTTCACGGCGGGCTACTGCTGGTCGTGCTCCTGCGCAGCCTCGTCTTTCCGGGCGAACCCAAGCAGTATCGCCCCGCGCTGCGAGTCGACCTCGTCGGACTTCCCGACATCCTGAAAAAAGACCTGAGCAAGATCTCTCCTGCTCTTCCGCCCGTCGACTCGGCGCCTGCGGATGAACCTTCGAAGACCACGCCTGCCACTGCCGCAGAGATCGAGAAGGCCGATCCGAACGAAATGGTCCTGAAGAAAAAGGAGTCCGTGAGCGAGCGGAACCGCAAGCGGCTTGAGCAGCTCGCCCGGCAGGAAAATGCCGAGCGCGAGCGCGAAAGAAAGATGGAGGCGGCGCTCGCCCGGGTGAAATCGCTGGCGCGCATTCGAAGCCAGGTCGCCGGGCAGGCTTCCAGCTCGGAGGCGGGAGTCCTCATCAAGGGAAACCAGATTTCCAAGGGAACCAGCCTCTCGGGCGACGCCGCAGAAACGGCCGAGCTCAGCTACCTCGACCTGGTCCGCGACAAGCTCCAGCAATCCTGGGAGCTGCCGGTCTGGCTCGCTCGCCAGAATCTCTCGGCAAAAGTCGAGATCTTCATTGATGGGCGCGGCGTGGTCCGCACGCTTCGCTTCACGAGGCCGTCCGGAAACCCTCAATTTGACGAGGCGGTGAAGCGCACGATCGCCCAGTCACAGCCTTTTCCACGGCCCCCGAAGGACCAGGAGGACTCGCTCCTCTACCATGGAATTTCGTTGGGTTTCCCGCTCTGATTCCTTAAAATTTCAAGCATGCTGAATCGCCTGCCTCGAGCCGTGCTCGTCCTCGTCCTGCTTTCCATCCTGTCGCCGCAATCCGAGGCTGCCGAAAAACCTTACATTGCCGTCGGGAGCGCCAAGGCCAAGAAGGTGGCACTCGCCCTCGCGCCGATCCGCACCGATGCCGCCTCAAGCGCGGAGGCCAAGACCGTCAGCGACACGGTGGCCGCAGACCTGACCTTCATGGATCTGTTTCGATTTCTCGCGCCCGCATCCTTCGTCGAATCCAAGACGGCGGGAGTTGCTCCAGGAACATTCCAGATGTCCGAGTGGACGTCGATCGGCGCCGAATTCGTCGTCAAGACGCAGCTGGCTCGCGAGAGCGGCACCTTCAAGCTCGAAGGGCACCTCTATGATGCGGCTGGAAATCGCGCAGTGCTCTCGAAACGGTATGTCGCCAGCGCAGGCGACATCAAAACGATGGCGCACACCTTTGCCAACGACATCGTCACGGCACTCACTGGCCTTCCTGGAATCTTCCTCACGAAAATCGTCATGAGCTGCGGAAGCAAGGGCAAGAAGGAATTGTACCTGATGAACTTCGACGGCACCGAAGTTCGCCAGCTCACGCGGCACAACTCCATTGCCATCTCTCCGGCCTGGAGCCCGGACGGAACGAAGATCGCGTACAGCATCTACACGCGCAATTCGAAGAACATTCGAAATATCGACCTTTACGAAATGGACTTTCGCGCACGAACCGTGAGGCTGCTCTCGAACCGCCGGGGCATCAACAGCGGGGCCTCCTACTCTCCAGATGGAGGCCGGATCGCAGCAACGCTGAGCTTCTCGGGCAATCCGGAAATCTACGTCTTCAGCCCGGGCAGCAGTAACGCCACGAAGATCACGCAATCCTTCGGCTTCGATGTCGACCCGACCTGGAGCCCGGATGGAAGCAAGCTGGCCTTTGTTTCATCCCGCAGCGGAATGCCGATGATCTACAGCATGAACGCCGATGGTTCCAACGTGCAGCGCCTCACTTTTGCCGGCCGCTACAATGCTTCCCCGACCTGGTCTCCGGCCAACAACAAAATCGCCTTCGCTGGCTGGCTCGAAGGCCGCTTCGACATCTTCATCATGAACCCGGATGGCACGACGATCGAGCGCCTGACGAAGAACCAGGGCGGCAACGAGGATCCGAGCTTCAGTCCTGACGGCAACTTCATCGCTTTCACCTCCAACCGCACCGGCCAGAACAACATCTACGTGATGAACGTGGACGGAACCTTCACGAAGCGACTGACCTACGGGCTCGGCAACTGCTCGACTCCCAAGTGGTCCGGACTTTCAAAATAACAGCCCCCCGTGAGACTCCTCGCTGCCGCCCTCTCTCTCAGCATGGCATGGTCGGCACCTTCGCTCGCGCAGACCTGGGAGGTCACATCTTCGCTCAACGAGCAGAACGAACGCATCGTCCAAGCGGTCCTTGCGGACGGGACCCTACTCGCGGACGCCATGGTGATCTACGAAACCGGTGGCACCTGGATGCTTCCGCTCGGAGAGTTGGCATCCGCAATGGATCTCCCGATTCAGGTCTCGCCGACTTTAGGTCTGGCTGAGGGGTC
The DNA here is from genome assembly GCA_044347055.1 of Bdellovibrionia bacterium. Classification (GTDB taxonomy): domain Bacteria; phylum Bdellovibrionota; class UBA1018; order UBA1018; family UBA1018; genus CAIOHW01. Next base: position 9,847 of record JBIIXZ010000043.1, read on the forward strand.
GCTTGTCTCCGAAGAGCAGAAGTTCAGGCTTTCTCTGGCGGAGTGCCAGGTGCGGATCAAGGACGAAATCCGAAAGCTACCACGGCGGGATGACGGCACCTGCGTCGGAATCATTCCATTCGACCAGGAAGTCTACATCGATGTGGCACTTCTCTCGGCCTGGCTTCCGAGCCGGTTTCGCGTTGACGGCCCGCGATCGCAGCTCGTGCTCACGTCCACCGAGGAGCTTCCCATTCAGGCGCGCATCAGACGCCAGCAGCAGTGGGAGCGCTCCTCAAAGGGGCCACGACAGCAGCTCGACCCGGGCCTTCCTTGGCGCTCCGTTCCGCGCGAGTGGCTCGACGGATTTTCCTCCGACCAGCAGATTTCCGTCCGAAGTGAAAATGCAGCCGGCGCGGGATCAAAACAGGATTTCAGTGTGAGCAGCGCTGTCAATGCGGAGCTTCTGGGTTTCCAGTCCTTCGGCTTTCTATCCATCGATGGCAATCGGCTACAGCGGCCTCGCGTCTCGCTGATTCGGAGAGAGCCCGAGGGCCTACTGCTGGGTCCAATGAGGGCTCGCAGCGTCGAGCTCTTGGATTTCGAATTCCCCCAGCTGCCGATGATCTCGAGTGCACGAATCGCCCGGGGGCTTCTGATTTCCAATATCGCTCTGAACCAGCGACATGACTTTGGAAGAAGGGACATCACCGGCGAGATCCTGCCCGGCTGGGAAGTGCAGCTCTTCCACAACGACATCCTCATCGATCAGCAGACTGCGGATGCCACAGGCCGCTATCTCTTCACCGCCGTTCCGATGTACTACGGACAAAACCGAATCCATTTGGCCTTCTTCGGGCCACAGGGCCAGCGACGAAATGAGTATTTCAACTACTCCATTGATTCGCAGACGCTGCAGTCGGGCGAGACTGAATATCGTGCCGCAATCGGCATCCGTGATTCGCAGGCGACCTCGCTGATCGAACTCCGCCAGGGCATCTCCTCCTTCGCGACCATCGAAGTTTTGAACGCCCGCATCTTGCACCCTGAGGAATCCTCGGGCCGCCAGTACTACCAGGCGGGACTGCGCGCCTTCGGCAACGGAGTTCTGGCACGCGCCCTGGCGACCTTCCAGTCAGGAGGAGGATCGGCGAAGCAGCTCTCCGTGCAACTGCCACTCCGATCGATGGCCATCGGCGCCCGCTACACGACGCTTCAGGACTTTCAGAGTGAGATCTACAACTTCAAGACGAGCTCGACCCTTGCGAGTCGAATCGAGGGCGAGTGGGCCTTCCTGCTTCCGACGTCGCCCGGAATCCAGACCACCTGGCTGATCTCGCGCGATTCGTTCCTCGATGCCAAACAAACCGTGGGCCTCACCGCCCGGCAGTCGCTGAATCTGGGGAGGGTGTACTGGAACCACGAGATCCGGCAGGACTGGGGCCTTTCCGGGTCTCCTCGGGGAAGAATCGAGGCCAACTATGCTCCTTCCTTCAGTCGCTTCAGCGCCAGCATCGACTACTTCGGATCCTCACCTCAGCGAGCCAACCTGGAAACCCAGACCTCCTGGGGCGACGACTACTCGCTCCTCTTTTCGGCACAAAAGAGCCTGACATCGAACGAGGCACGGCTCGGCCCATCAATCGTCCGCAACTTCAAATCCTTCCTGGCCGGGCTGAGTGCCAGTGCCGACAGCTCGGGCGATTTCTCGCTCGGCCTCAATCTGAGCTCAAACCTGTCACGCGATCCGCGTCAGGGCACCGCGGTACTGCGCGCCGCCAACGGAGCGGAAAATGGAACAGCTTCAGTGCGGGTCTTCGTGGATGCCAACCGGAATGGAATCATGGACTCAGGAGAGACACCTGTCGAGCATGTCGGCATCCAGCTCAACCAGCGCGACCTGGGCATCTTCACCGACCGCGAGGGCCTCGCTTTCATCCAGGGGTTGGCACCCTACTCGCCCTCGAGCCTCGCGCTCGCGCCGTCCTCGATCGACTCGCCATTCCTGCGTCCGGCCGAGAAGGGAATTCGATTCATCCCCCGGCCGGGAAAACCCTTTCTGGTCGACCTTCCGTTGCTGATCGTCGGCGAGATCGAAGGAATCGTCGAGATCGACGAAAACGGTCGAATTACGCCGGTACGGCTTGCCGTGGTCGAGGCACTGAGCCTCGACGATGGAAAGAGCTACACGACAAGGACAGGTCGGGACGGAGTCTTTGTCTTCGAGGAAATGCCCCCCGGACTGTACCGCGTGCGGGTTCGCGAGATCCGCAATATGAAGCCCGCGCAGGACCCCGGCACGCGCGACCTCTCCATCGCCCCAGGCGGCTCGATCGAAAATGGACTGACCTTTCGCGTCCGAGCCCCTTGAATCCTGAAGGAGCGCTCGCTTAAGCTCGTCGCATGGACCCTTCGAGCGAAACCATCCGCTGTTCAACGTGGACACTAGCCATGGCCCTCGCCATCCAGTCCGCGCTTGAAATCGATGCCGTCGCGTCTCCCGTTCCGCCCGTGCCGTTCACGATCTCTCAATTGTCCGAGCTGAATTTCGGCGAAGCTCCCCAGGGTGATTGGGCGAAGGAAGTTTTTCCCGGTACTGCTCCAGCATCCTCCCTGGGCACCTTCCTCGTCACCGGTCCCAAGGGACAGTGCTACACGCTCCTGCTTCCTACCTCACCCCTCGCACTCGAAACTCATGGTCCGGGGACAGGCCCAGGTCGGATCGACATGAGTGGATTTCGCTCGATTCCTCAAGCCGGACCCAATGGCCAGCTCGACGCCTCTGGTCGGCAACTCATTACCGTCGGAGCCCGCCGTGGCCCGCTCGCGCCCAACCAGCGGCGCGGCCGGTATTCCGGGACGTATTTCATCAGCATCATCTTCTGATCTTCGAACCCGCCAGGTTGAGCTAAAAGCCTCATTATTCCAATAGGCTAGGGCCAGCGTCGGGCCGGCAACCCGCATTGACTTTTCTCTGACTCGATGCCATAACGCACCGCACTATGAGCGACTATGTCGAGCTCCTCTCGCAAACTCTCGTCAGCAGGCGCGCCCTCAACCCGAGGTACTCTCTTCGCGCCTACTCTCGCGATCTCGGCATGAGTCCCTCTCGACTGAGCCGCATCCTGCGCGGACAACGCGGGCTTTCCGAAGCCTGGGCGCAAAAGCTCGCCCATCGTCTCGGTCTTGCTGAACGCGAACGCAAGGTTTTCCTCCTGAGCGCACTGTCGCAGCACTCGCGCGCGCGCTCGAAGCGCCTCGAAGCGCAGGCGCTGATTCGCGAAGAGCAGGTGGAAATCCTTCCGTTTCGCGAACTGACTGAGGAGGAATTCTCTCCGCTGGCATCGCTGGAGGCGTTCGCGCTCATCGAATGTTTCCACCTTCGCAAACTTCCGAAATCCACCCGAGGGTTCGCCAAAGCGATCGGAATTCCGGAATCCCGAGCCCAGGCGCTTCTGGATCGACTCGAAAGGATGCGAATTGTTCGTCGCCGCGGTCAGGGCTACATCCTCGATCCGATTCGACTGACGACGCTCGACAATATTCCCTCGAAGTCGATTCGGAAGTTCAACCAGGAAGTGCTCGCCTGCGCCGCAGCGGCCATTGAACACCAGTCGATCGACGAGCGCGACTTTTCGACACTGACCATCGCGGTCTCGAAGAAGCTCCTTCCGGAGCTGAAGTCGAAGATCGCCTCGTTCCGTCGCGAGCTGAACCGTTTCGTCGAGCGCAGCTATGTCGACTCCACCAGCAATCCTGACCAGGTCTGCACGCTCGCCATCCAACTCTTCCGTGTGACGAAGGAGTCCTCCTCATGAAATCATCCACAAAAATCGCACTGATGCTGCTCTCGGCAGCCGCGCTTCCGGCGGCATCGCACGCCCTCGCCGGCCAGGAGACCCGCAACGGTGGAAACGTCATTCTCATGGAGGACGGAAAAACCTACGAACTGGCTGATCTTCATTTCAAGAGCGATGAGACAGGACGTCTTTCACTGGACCGAGAGATGCGCTTCGAGATCGAGCGACTCGCGGTCGGACTCGAGTTGATCCTGGAGCTTCGCCATGAGGATGGCGATGGAAATGATTTCTTCAAACATGCCGTGCTCGGCCCCTACGCCGAATTCCGCTTGACCGAGCAACTTCCAGAAGACTGCAGCTTCGTGCGGGCCTCCGAACTGCCGCTTCCGAAGGATGCGACGCTTGCCCCGGCCGGATGCACGCTGGAGGGAGTCACTTACCTGAGGCCTTCCGTTTACCACCAGCTACCTTTGCAGCAGCAGATGCTGCTCGTCCTCCATGAGCGCATGCATGCCTTCAACGGCAGAATGGCTCTCGCCCACAAGATGGAGCTGATCCAAGCCTACAGTATTATTCTTGAAAAATTCTTTCCGGCTTATGTTGCAGCACTGAGATCCAGCGCTCCCGATGGCGACGCAGCATTCAGCCTGACAAACGATGAGCTCCAGATCCTCAACCGGCTCTCCACCAACACGCGCCGACTGATCTCGGCGACTGCACCATCGCGGCGTGCCACGGAGCTCACGTTCACGCGCGATGGCGGTATTCTTCGGTCGAGAAACGTCCCAGGCCAGACCCCGTTGCCACTGTGGCAGCTAGATAGTCAGCAAGTCCGACTGCATGTCGGATCATTCATTGAACAGGGCCCTCATGTCTTCAGTGTCGCAGGCTATGCGGGAGGCTATGGGGGCTCGATCCGGGGTCCGATCGAGCTCCGAAGGTCACAATGGAGCTTCCGCGGAAAGGTGGACATTTCGGGCGTCGGATCGACCATCAATGGCGTGCGAATCCACGGTTTCTACCACGAATCGCCGGAGCCGCTGCGCATTGTGCTCAAGGGCGTACAATGGAGAAACGTCAAGATGCTCAAACTCCCCGCTGGCTTGAAGTCCCTCCAGATCGGAGGAGAATATCCGGGCATCCAGACGATCGATGGACTGGGGCAAAGCTACGAACCGAAGCACGGACAAACAGTGCTTCAAGTCGCTCAGGCATCAGATTGGCAAAAAATCATGGGCGAGCCGCTCCCCATGGTGCGGCCCGCCCGATCATTCCAATAAACAGTCGATTCGCGGATCAGTAGATCACTTCGACGGTGAAGCTGCCGCTATAGGATCCCGTCTGCTGGTTGTCGAGCAGTGCCGCACGAGTGGCGCCCACGAAGAGCATCTGCGATCCGGAGGCCGAAAGCTGGCCCGTGGTCGCAGGAAACGAAGCAAAACTGCTCACTGCGATCTCCTTGTTCGCGGCGCCACCGCCATCGGTTTCGAGCTTCACGGTTCCTTCCTCCGGCAGGCTGATCGTAAACGTGCGATCGGGTTCGCCGACGACATTGAAGCTGGCGTTTTCGCCGTTCTCCGATGCCCCCGGGGCAACCGTCTTTGCGACGTCGCCCTGCGGCGCCTCGCCGAAGTCCAGATCCGACACCTTGGCAATATCCAGCTTGGCGATTACCTTCTGGAGCGCTTGGGCGATTGACTGCGCCGCGAGTGCGTCGTTCTTCATGCCAAACACCAGCGCGGTGCCTGCCATGATTCCCACAACCGAAACCTTCCACTTTGCTGTACTCATTCTCATCCTCTCCTTCGCAGCGGGGTTAAGTGTGCTGCATTGCCTACTGTTTCGG
>JBIIXZ010000044.1:0-15355 GCA_044347055.1 Bdellovibrionia bacterium
ACGATGTTCTGGTTGTCCTGCGTCTGGTTCACCTGATCGAAGATCTTCGATGCCCAGACGCCCCAGGCCGCAAGCGCCACCCACAATGCCGCGCGCTGACCGAACGGCCAATCCTGAGTGAAGTACCAAAGCGGAAGCGCAGCGAGGGTTCCCCAGGTTCCGGGAGCCTTCGGAAGCAGGCCGCTTCCGAAAAAGGTGGCGCCCAAAAGTGCGAACCAGTTGCGCGGAGATTTCCGGATCTCCGGCCAGAGGATCTGCCGTCGATTCTTCGTGGTCGTCATGACAGGGTGGCCATTCGTTGGAACTCCTCCGGAACGCGGGTCGCCTTTCCTGTGTCGTCGATGATGGCGGCGGTGACTTTTCCGGAAAGGATCAGCGCACCGTTACAGCGGATCTCGTGCTCGATCTGCATCGAGGCGCGTCCAATGTTCGACGTGCGCGAGAAGATCTCGAGCTCATCGTCCATGAGCGCGGGCTTCCTGTAGTTCATTTCGAGGTGCACGACGACCGGCCATCGTTTCATCCTGTCGAGCTCCGAAAGCGAAAGTCCGCAGGCCGAGAGGTATTCCCAGCGCGCCTGCTCCAGGTAACTCAGGTAGACGGCGTGATTGACATGGCGATAGCTGTCGAGCTCGTAGCCCCTGACGCGAAGCTTTGTCCGGTGATTCCAAATGGTGCTGTCCATCAGGCACCGGGTTATCCCAAATCGCCCCCTGAAGCGAGGCCGTTGCATGCGGATGGATGGTTCGGATAGAGTCCGGCCAATGCCCTTCCTGAAGCGCTATGACTTTCGCTGGGAGACCTTCGACATTGTCGTCAGTGGTCGTTCGACCATTGATGCCAGCGAAGGGTTCCAGCTCCGTAATCTCGATGATGTGGGCCGCTTTGCGCTCAGCTACGGGTACGACCTCGAGAACCCGATCGAGAACGCCGAAGTGTTCGGCAATTTTCAGGAAGCCCTGAACTTCATCCGCAAGAACTTCCTTCAGCCGGAAAATCCCGAAGGCCTCAAGCTGGACATACCGCGCAAGATCCTGGAGCTGACGGATGTTCGCGAGCTGTTCCTGATGGCGAGCCTGAGCTATCCGTCGCAGAACAACGACACGCAGGGGCTGCTGCTCCGGAACATGGCCTGCAGTGTCCTGAAGGTGATGCACACGATCGCGCATATCGACAAGGACCTGCGCACGCCGTACTTCGCCGAGTGCCAGAAGCAGATCTTTGATCGGTTCTATCGCGTGATCCACCGCGACGACGAAGGAAGGCTCTTCCTCGGTGATCGTTCCGAGGATCCTGATCGCGTAGATCTCGTGGCCTTCGAGACGAAGCCCAAGAAGGCTCGCGATTCGACGCTGCTGAAGCTGCTGCACAAGCCCGAGAACGTGGCCGAAGATATCTTTGACCAGGTCGGCATCCGCTTCGTGACACATACGCCGCTGGATGCGCTTCGGGTCGTCAAGTTCCTCAAGGACCGGATGATCCTGATGCCGCCCAACATCAAGCCGAGCCGCTCGCGGAATACGCTCGTCGACATGGAGTCGCTGCGCAAGGGGTGGGAGGACGTCTACCGGCGCTGGGAGCGCCATGAGCTTTCCAGCGGCGAAGTGTCCGAGGAGCTGGAGCAGCTCGCGCACTATCCGGGCAGCGATCCGGACAATCCGCACTCCAGCAAATTCTACCGTGCGATCCAGTTCACGAGTCGGCAGCTCATCAAGTTCAGGAATCCGGTGCACGATGATTTGCGCGAGGTCCGCCAGCTCGCCCGACAGGTCGACGGCACCGCCGAAAATGTGAAGGCGCTCCTGGAGCGCATCGATCGCATCGAGCTCAAGAAGACACCTCGTGAATTTCGGTTTTTCTATCCCTACGAAGTACAGCTCATGGACCATCTCAGCTACGAGGAGAACGAGCGTGGCCGGAGTGCGCACAGCGAGTACAAGAAGGCCCAGGTCCAGACAGCCATGCGTCGCGTGATGGGGAGCCTGGCGGATGCCGCTCGAGTGTGATGTCGCGCTCCTGGGCACCGGCCTCGCCCCGCTCCTGGCGGCGCAGTCATTGCTGCGACAGGGCTACAGCGTCCTCCTGCTGAATCCCGATCATGACTTTTTTCGCGAGAACTCCGAACTGCCTCTCGAGCCCATTTTCCTGGGGGGGCTCGAGCCGAGTGTCATCGACATCATCCGGCGCCAGCACCTGGATCGCGCACGCGACGTTCTCGCACCCGAGTTTCCTGGCGCCATCGAAGTCTGGTCTCGCGAAAGTGCGGGCCTGAGTCGATCGTTTCGTGACCTTTCTGCGCCGTTTCTCCGGGCGCGCCAGTGGAACTGGATTCCGCGCTCGCATGACGACGCGTACCTGCGTCTGCTCGAAGGCGGCCTGAATCCGCTTCACTCGAGCGGACTGTCAGCGGCGCGGCGCTTTCCTGGATACAACTGGCAGCGTGGGCTGGATCCGGCCTTCCAGACGCTGGGGCTCGATCGCCTGGTGGACATCGACCTGGAGCGCTACCGAAATGGCGTCCTGGAGTTCGTTCGAACCCGCCTCTCGCAGGAGCGCATGCTGACCTCCGTCAGCGGCCTCGAGGTTTTGGAGAGCGGGCTCCGTTTTATCCATCAGGGAAGCGCGGTGCAGGCCCGGGCCTCGCGCGGGCTCTGGGTTTTCTGGACTCCCCGCGTGAGTTCCTGGCTGGAGAAGTTCTGTGCGAGCCGGAAACAAGAGAGGCTCCTTCCGTCCGCTCCGATGGTTTCCTGGGAGGAGTGGAGCCTGCGTTCGCGTGATCCGATTGATCCCTCGCAGGTGGGAATCACCGATGACGCGATGGCGTGGGCACGGATCGAGGGCGAGCCTCGCGAGCCCTGGCTCGAGTTGAATGTGCTGATGCCGGCTGCCGGAAAGATCGCCGGGGCGGAATCCTTCCTTCGCCTGTCGCGCTTCGTGCAGAGCTTCTTGAATTGGGATCGCTTTCGAATTCGTGATCTCCGCACTCGAAGCATCCTCGGAGTCGACCCGGGACAGTGGACGATCGAGGGCGCTTCGGTTCCGGTGCGTGTCATGTCCGGCTGCGAGGGCGGCGTCATCGGCGTCGTGGATCGCGCGTTGAAGTTTGCGTCGTTGGGGGTGGCCTGATGCCCATTCAAGTGCGCGAAGGCAGGTTTGATGTCCTCGTCATTGCAGCCCCCGGAGTCCGGCGCTGGCCGGGCCTGGGTGTTCGCGCGCTCGCGACTCTCTGCGCGGAAATGGATCTTTCCGTCGGTGTTTTTGGTGGAGAGGGCCTGAAGGTCAAGGGCGTGCTTCCGCTTTCCGGCACCGGAGGCGTCGCCCTGGTCGAGGATTCGCAGGGGCGGATCCATCGAGTGGAAGGACGGGCCTTGGTTCGTGTCATCGAACCCACGGGGTTTCCAGATCCTTTCGAGGGTTGGCTTTCTCCCGCTCTCCTTCCTCTCGAAACGGCGCTTCAGCTTCGGAAGCAGGGCCAGACGATCTGGAGTCCTGCTGTCGCGATTCTCGGGACGGGGAATCGTGCGCTGATGCTCGGGGCAGAGCTCCTCGAAAGCGGTGTTCCTGAAGTGTTCTGCATCGATCGACCCGATGCGCCTTTTGCCGGCTGGGAAGTGCATCGCCGCCGCTTTGAGACGCTGGGTGGACGGTTTCTCAGGGGCACTCCTTACCGCCTGGCCAAGGCCGCGCGCATGCTGTGGGACTTCCGAATCCAGGATGAATTCGGCATTCGCGTCCTTGAGGTGGCCTGGGTGGTCGCTGCAGGTCCGTTTTCGAAATCCGAAGGCGTACGAGAGTTTCCGCCGGAGAGCCTCCTTTTTGAAATGGAGCAGTCCTCTGCCGGCTCCGTCGCCGAGGATCCTGAAGGCTGGGCCCTCGAAGAGCAGCGCGGACGCGCTTTGGGCGTGAAGATCTGCAAGGCGCTGTCGTCGGTCTGGACGGATCGACGCGCCAAGAAGGAACAGCTGGAAGACGAACTTCGTCGATCGCGACATCAGATGCGCCGAACATTCAGGCGTCGTGAGCAGCCCTTTGCTCTCGAGTTCGTAGGAAAGTGGACTGCTGGGCCGAGCATTCGTGCGATCCGTGAGTTTCCGGGAGTTCCCCGGCAGGAGCAAGCGAAGCGCACGGTCGCCTCCATCGAATGCGTCGAGGATGTTGAGTGTTCGATCTGCCAGACGGCTTGCCCCGATTCGGCGATTCAGATCTCTCGCGATCAGGGGCGATTTCTGGATGAATCCCGCTGCACCTCGTGCGGCAAGTGCCTGGATGCTTGTCCGGCGAAGATTCCTGTCCTGATCCAGGAGCTTGAAGGGCATCCTACGGCGCAGCTCACGCTGACTTATCGTGGACGGCATCCATTCCGGCAGAACGAACTTGCCGTGCTCTTGAACCGTCGTGGCGAGGTGCTGGGCTCGGGCAAGGTCCTGGATTTCGTCGAGGTCACGCCTGCGGGAGGCACCGTCGGGGCGGTATTCGAGCATCGAGTTCGAATCGATGTTCCTGCGCATCTGGCATGGGAGGCGCGAGGCCTTCGAAAGGCAGGCGAGGCGCCATCGCACGAAGAAGAGTGGGTCATGAGCTCCGAGCGTTCGGCCTCCAGCAAGGTGGAAGTGCAGCTTCGAAATGACAAGCGCCTGCTGCGAAATGGGCAGCCTCTCGCCCTGGCTCTCTTCGAGACGGGGCTGGCGCGCGCCGAGGATCGCCTCTTGTGCCGCGACGGCAGCTGCGGGCTGTGCGAGGTCGTGGTGGATGGCGTGAAGCGGCTGGCCTGCCGAACGCAGGTTCATCGAGGGATGTCGGTGCAGCTCGATCCTCCTTCGGTTCGTTCCCAGCAAAACGACGATTCTGGAATGCTCTGCCCTTGCCTGGGAATCACTCGAGATGACGTGCTCGCTCGTGCGCGAGAGGGAAAGCTCAGCTCTCCGGACGCCATTCGGCAGGCCTGCGGAATAGGAGAGGGCAGATGCCGTGGAAGAATCTGCTCGGAGCCGTTTCGTCGCATCCTCCTCGAAGAGGGCGTTGCCGCCGAGCAATGGATCGACTGGCGTTTTCCGTGGTCGGAATGGACGCTGTCGGTCTGAGCGCGGTTCTTAATCGAGAGTGGCGAGGAACTGCTCGATCCGCCCTGTAACCAGCTCGGGCTGGTCCATCTGCGGGCAGTGGCTTCCGTGGCGCACGCTGCCCAGCTGGCTGTTCGGGATCAGCTGATTCAGCAGGACCTGCTGGGCGGGAGGCGTGACCTTGTCTTCGTCCCCCGAGAGAATCAGCGTGGGCACCTTCACCGTATGGAGCCACGCGGTTGCATCATACGCCTGGTAGGCCTCCAGGACATGAAGCAGCACTCCCGGATCCATCTCCTCGATCTGCGCGACGTAGCGCTCCACGTCCTCGTCGGCGGCAAGATGCGGATTGAAGCCAGCGAGCTTGACGATCATGCGCACGAGCGCGTTGCCCTTTTGCAGTTTCCAGATTCTGGCAAAAAGCTGGGGCGAGCGTGAGTAGGCGGCACGAAGCAGGTTGAAGCCGGAGGGAATGATGTTCGGATTGTTGAGCAGCGTCTCGAGCGGACGCTTGGCCGTGCCGTTGGCAAGAACGAGAGCCTTCACTCGATCCGGAAACTGCCGGTAGAACTCGAGTGCGACGCTGACTCCCATGCTGTGTCCGAGCAGGATGGCCTTTTCGAGCCCGATGGCATCAAAGACCGTCGAGAGGTCGCGGGCGAAATGGGGGATCGTCAGCGTCGAGAGGTCCTGGGGCGTGCTCGAATTGTGGTGCGCCCGATAGTCGAACCAGATGGAGCGATGCGAGCGCTTGAAGTGATCGATCTGGTAGGTCCAGTGGAGGCTGGAGCACACGAGCCCGTAGCAGAACACGAGAGGTTCGCCCTCTCCTTCGACGCTGTAGAAGATCTGGATTCCATCCTGCGTCGTGGCGTAGCCATTTCGCGCGGGGTGATGGTCGGCTGGAATCGGCCCTTTGGCCTGCTTGCGGGCACCCTTGGGACGCGGCTTTTGAGGAATCTCCATCATCCTGCTATTTTGTCATGCGCAGGATTTTTTGGCACACGCTCGCAAAGTTTTCTTTCGTCTCGCGATCTGACAGCGAGTACGCCTGATAGACCGCCCGGATGAACTCGGCATCTTTTTCCTCGACGACCAGGTTCCTGAGCGTCGACGGGGTGACGACGCCCTCGGAAGCAGGAGCCGCCTGGGCCGCTCCTTCGGGAAGTTGCCGATGAATGCGATCATTGATCTTCTGCGCGTATTCCCGCTCGAGCAGGGTGAGCAGCTCGTCCTCCTCGATCCTCAGTTCTCGAGCCAGCGTGGGAACATGATGCGGCGGAAGTGGAGTGACGCCGCGTTCGAGGTTCGAGATGAACTGAGTGGTGACGGGGGGCTGGAACTTCATTCCGAGCTGCCGCTGAGAAAGGCTCAGGGATTCGCGCCTCTGGCGAAGAAAAGAGCCGACCAAGGATGGAGGCTTCCTGCCCAAGATGGTCATTGCTCTAGTTTAATGCTTTGAGTCAAAAGTGGTCAATCTAGCGACTTGCTAATGAAATCATTAGGTTAAGTGAACTTTGTGGAAATTTGAAGGCTTCGCTGGGGCATTTACGAGGTCTTCAGGCGCTCGCCTTGCAGCCGGCCTTCGCGATCGAGGAAGGCGCGGAACGCGAAGTTCTCAGGTCGATCGAGCTTCGGATCCGTCTTCAGGAGTGCGACCACGTCTTCGCGTGCGCGGAGCAGCCACTCCTTGTCCCGGACCAGATCGGCGATTCGAAACGGAAGCGCTCCGGCCTGTCGCGTGCCGAGAAACTCGCCCGGTCCCCGGATCTCGAGATCTGCTTCGGCGATCTGGAATCCATCGTTCGTTTTTTCCAGAACTCCGAGGCGCTCAGCCGTGTTCTCTCCGACGCGCGGGTGGGTGAAGAGGTAGCAGTGCGACTGGGCGGCTCCGCGACCCACTCGCCCACGAAGCTGGTGCAGCTGCGAGAGTCCGAAGCGCTCGGCGTGCTCAATGACCATCACCGTCGCATTCGGCACGTCGACTCCGACTTCGACCACGGTCGTGGAGACCAGGATGTGGAGCTCGCCGCGCTTGAAGCGCTCCATGATGTCGGTCTTTTCGTCGGGCTTCATCTGGCCGTGAAGGAGGCCGACCTTGAATTCCGTAAAAACCTCGTGCTGAAGAGTTTCAGCTTCCGTGATGGCGGACTTGAGGCTCGTGAATCCTTCGGCTTCGGAGTCCTGGACGAGTGGATAGATGAAATACACCTGGTGGCCGGCCTGGAGCTCCGATCGGATCTTCTCGTACGCGCGTCCGCGCTGGTTGCTGTTCACGACTTCCGTGCGCACGGGCGAACGTCCCGGAGGAAGCTCCTTGATGGTGGTCGTCGAGAGATCGCCGTAGGCGGTCAGCGCAAGTGTCCGCGGAATGGGCGTTGCCGTCAGGAGCAGCGAGTGAGGATGGCCGTCGAGCCGCTTCCGCCGGAGCGTACGACGCTGCTCGACCCCAAAGCGATGCTGCTCGTCGATCATGACGAGCCCGAGATTCGCGAACTGCACCGGATCTTCGAGCAGCGCGTGCGTGCCGATGAGCAAGGCCGGTTCTCCGGCTGCCAGACGGGGCAGCATGCGGTTGCGCTCGGAATCGGGAGTCTTTCCGGTGAGGAGCTCCACGCGGAGCTTGCCGCCGAAAAGTTTCACCGCATTTTTGTAGTGCTGCTCGGCGAGGATTTCGGTCGGCGCCATGAGTGCCGCCTGGAATCCTTCGGCGAGCGCCGCCGCGGCCGAAAGGAGCGCCACGACCGTTTTGCCGCTTCCGACGTCTCCCTGGACGAGGCGATTCATCGGATGCGGTTCCTGCATGTCGCCGAGAATATCCGCGAGCGCCTTCTTCTGGTCGCCCGTGAGCTGGAAAGGGAGCATCTTTTCGAGATCCTGCGCCGCCTTCGCGCCTCCCTCGCGCCCGATCGATGGAGCACGCTCGCGCGCGACTCCGAGCTTCTGCATCAGCACGAAGTATTCGAACTTGAAGAACTCCTCGTAGATGAAGCGCGCATGCCAGCGCGTGTCGAAATCCAGGAGAGGCTGGATCTCGGCCTGGGAGCTTGGAAAGTGGATTTCTTTTGCGGCCTCATGCGCGCTGGGCAGGGCATATTTCTCGAGAAGGTGACGCGGAAGATCGTTCGGAAGCTCAGGGCCATATCGGTGGATGGCCTCCCACAGTACCTTGCGAAAGGTGCGGCTCGGAATGCCCTCGAGCTCGGTGTAGACCGGCACGACTCGGCCCACGTTAAGCTCATCGTCCTTCGAGACGACATCGGAAGTCTTGTTCCAGACGATCTCGGGATGGATGATCTCGGATTTGCCGAGGTACTTTTTGGCTGTGCCCGTGACGATGATCGGCGTTCCTGGAACAAGACGCTGCTCCAGCCCCTTCGGCGCATGGAACCATTTGAGCATGAGAATGCCGCTATCGTCGGTGCAGCGCGCTTCGAGCATGGAGCGTCCCATGCGCATGCCGATCTTGCGCGAGGACAGCACGCGTACCGCTACCGTTCCACGAGTTCCTTCCTCGAGCTCTTCGACGGTTTTCAGTCGTGTGCGATCCTCGTAGGCCCGCGGAAAAAAAGTCAGCAGGTCGCGTACCGTGCTGATTCCCCGGCTCTCGAAGATGGCGCCCAGGCGAGGGCCGACGCCCTTCACGTACTGGACGGCGACGTCATTCGTAGCGGATTTTGAGGACTTCGTAATGCACTTCTCCCTTGGGAGCGTGGACGACGACTTCATCGCCTTCCGACTTGCCGATCAGGGCGCGGGCAATGGGGGACGTGATGCCCACCTTTCCGCTCTTGATGTCGGCTTCGTCGACTCCAACGATCTGGTAGGTGAGCTTCTTGTCCGTTTCGGTCTCGAGCACGACGACCGTCGCTCCGAAAACGATCTTGTCGGACTTGATGGTCGACGGATCAATGACCTGTGCGCGCGCCAGCTTGCCATTGATGTCCTGAATGCGGCCCTCGATGAAGCCCTGGCGCTCCTTGGCTGCCGAATAGTCGGCGTTCTCCGAAAGATCGCCATGACCACGCGCCACTTCAATCGCTTTCACGATGGTGGGACGCTCGACGGTCATGAGGTGCTTCAGCTCCTCATCGAGCAGCTTCTTGCCGCGGACGGTCATTGGGAACTTTTCTTCAGCCATGCGCAAAAAGCTAGCACACGACCCGGTGGCTTGGTCAGGATTTTTTTCGGAACAGGGCCTCTGCAGCGGCCTTCATGGCATCCCGAGAGGCTGCGCCATCTGCCTTCAATCCGGCGTTCGCCTTGAAATAGTCGCAGAAATTCGAGCGTTCCTTGTCCACGACCCGATCGGCCTGGTTCTCGCGGCACTCGTTGTTCGCCGTTCTGTCGTGATGGATGCAGGCCCGGCAGGTTCGGGTATCCCGACCGCAGGAGCGGCAGGTGTCCTGCCTTCCGAAGTCGAGTGGGGTCAGCGCTGCACCGCAATGCCAGCAGAGATAGTTGCTCATAATGGAAGAATCTCGATCGGGCCTTTCCGGGCCTGGCGGATGGACTGGAGCATGGCGCGGGCCGAGGACAGGACGGTTGCGTAGGGGATCTTCCGTTCCAAGGCAGCGCGCCTCATCGACTTGCTGTCGTGAATCGATCGATCCCCGTAAACGGTATTGATCACGAGCTGGAAGCGTCCTTCGTGGATGGCCTCGACGCAATGGGGTGAGCCGTCTTTGACTTTGTTGATGGATTGCACGGACAGGTCATAGCCATTCAGGAACTTCGCCGTGCCCGGCGTGGCCCAGAGTTCGAATCCCATCGACTTGAGCTCCATCGCCAGTGGCAGCACCGCGGCCTTGTCATGATCGCGAATCGAGAGGAATGCCCGACCGTCGAGCGGAAGGTGCACTCCTGCTCCAGCCATGGCCTTGGAGTACGCAGCCGCGAAGCTGTGCGCGCGTCCCATGACCTCGCCGGTCGATTTCATCTCGGGGCCGAGCAGCACGTCCACCGCAGGAAACTTGTTGAACGGAAAGACCGGAGCCTTCACGTGGAAGGTGTCGAGCTCGAGGTCGAGGTCCTGGCGGATGCCCAGGTCATGCAGTGACTTGCCCATCATGATCTGCACGGCCAGAGGAACCAGCGCCTTGCCGATGGCCTTGCTGACGAACGGCACGGTGCGCGAGGCACGCGGATTCACTTCGAGCAGGTAGACGTCGTCTCCACTGATCGCAAACTGGCAGTTCATGAGGCCAATGACCCGGAGCCTGCGGGCGAGCTCTCGCGTGTAGGTCCGGATCCTGTCCGTCGTCTCGGGACTCAGGGTCACCGCCGGAAGGCTGCACGCGCTGTCGCCGCTGTGGATTCCGGCCTCCTCGATATGCTCCATCAAGCCCGCGATGAAGCACTCCTTGCCGTCGCTGATGGCATCGACATCGACTTCGGTGGCGCGGTCGAGGAAACGGTCGATCAGCAGGGGGTGCTTGTCGGTCACGCTCATCGTCTCTTCGATGGTTGCGCGCAGCGCCGTCTCGCTGTGGACGATCTTCATGCCGCGGCCGCCGAGCACGTAGGACGGACGAACCAGTACCGGGTAGCCGAGCCGATTGGCCGCTTGGATCGCCTCTTCGGCGGTTCGCACCGTGGCGGAGGGGGGCTCCTTCAGGCCCAGAGGTTCGAGCTCCTTCACGAGCGCGCTGCACTTTTCGCGATCTTCCGCGAGATCAATGCTTGCGGTCGAGGTACCGAGAACGCGAAGCCCTCCTGCCTCGAGCGCCTTGGCGATCTTCAGTGGAGTCTGCCCACCGAGCTGGACGATGACTCCGAGCGGTTTTTCAATCCGAGCGATGGTGAGCACGTGCTCAGGCGTCAATGGTTCGAAAAACAGCTTGTCGGAGGTGTCGTAATCCGTGCTGACAGTCTCGGGGTTCGAGTTCACCATCAGGCTCTCGATCCCCATTTTTCGCAGCGCCTTGGAGGCATGGACGCAGCAGTAGTCAAATTCTATTCCCTGCCCGATGCGGTTTGGGCCTCCACCCAGGATCATGACTTTCTTCAGGTTCGAGCTCGGCCGACATTCTTCAGTGCGGCTTCGATAGGTGCTGTACAGGTAGGGAGTCCTGGCTTCGAACTCCGCCGCACAGGTGTCCACTTGGTGGAACACGGCGATCACTCCGGCCTTTTCGCGTGCGATGCGAACCTGCTCCTCGCTGACGGGCGCTCCGCTGAGGGAGAGAAATCCTGCAATGCCGCGATCGGTCCAGCCCAGGTTCTTGATCGCTTCGAACGTGCTGGCGGAGAACGGAAAGGTCTCCTCTCGCATCAGCTTCTCGGCTCCGAGATGCCTGCGAATCCGGCTCAGGAACCACGCATCGATTCCGCTTCGCGAATGGATCTCTTCATTGCTGGCACCTGCTCGTATGGCGTCCGCAACGGCCCAGATGCGCCTGGGATGCGACTGCTCGATCCAGTCCCAGCGGACCTCGCTTCCGAGGGGCTTGAGCCACGGCGAATCGGTTTCCAGTCCGGCGATCGCCTTTCCGAAGGATTCCTCGAAAGTTCGTCCGAGGGCCATGACCTCGCCGACGGACTTCATCTGCGTGGTGAGCACTTCGGGGGTGGGGCGAAACTTCTCGAAGTCGAAGCGCGGAATCTTGGTCACCACGTAATCCAGCGAGGGCTCGAAGCTTGCGGGGGTCGAGCCGGTGATTTCGTTCGTGAGCTCGTCAAGGCGGTACCCGATGGCAAGCTTGGCGGCCACGCGGGCGATCGGAAAACCGGTTGCCTTCGATGCGAGCGCGCTCGAGCGCGAAACGCGCGGATTCATTTCGATGACGACCACGCGTCCATCCTTCGGATTCACGGCGTACTGGATATTGGACCCTCCAGTCTCGACGCCAATCGCACGGATGATTCGGATCGACTGGTCGCGCAGGTTCTGGAACTCCCGGTCCGTGAGCGTCTGCGCGGGTGCGATGGTGATGCTGTCGCCCGTGTGCACTCCCATCGGATCGAGATTCTCGATCGAGCAGACGATGACCACGTTGTCTGCGGTGTCGCGAACGACCTCGAGCTCAAACTCCTTCCACCCGAGCAGGCTTTCTTCGACGAGGCATTCCTTCGTCGGCGACAAAAAGAGCGCTCGCTCGAGCTGCTTCAGGAACTCCTCTTCCGTTCGAACAATGCCGCCGCCTTCGCCGCCGAGGGTGAACGAGGGACGAAGAATCAGGGGGAGTCCGAACTTGTCGAGGATCTTTCGGCCGTCCTCGATCGATCGCGCGAGTCCGCTTCGAGCGCTGTGCAGCCCCAGCTCGTCCATCTTGGCCTTGAAGAGCTCGCGGTCTTCAGCCAGGCGAATCGCCTCGGGCTTTGCGCCGAGCAGTTCGATGCCCAGGCGCTTGAGGACGCCGCGACTCTCGAGAGCGAGGGCGAGGTTCAGCGCGGTCTGTCCACCCATTGTCGGAAGGACGGCCTGTGGGCGCTCGCTTTCCAGGATTCGTTCCACGAACTCCGGAGTGAGCGGCTCGACGTACACCTTGTCGGCTGTTTCCGGGTCGGTCATGATCGTCGCCGGATTCGAATTCACGAGGATCACTTCGATTCCCTCTTCGCGGAGGGCCTTGACGGCCTGCGTGCCGGAGTAATCAAACTCGCAGGCCTGGCCGATGACGATGGGTCCGCTTCCGATGATGAGAACTTTTTTCAGGTCCTTTCGTAGCGGCATCGTCTTTTACCTCGGTGGTTCAGGAAGGGGTGGCGCCCCCGCTGGCAGGAGCGTGATCGGATCTCCCGGATTCGATCGGTTGAAATGCTGGACGGCACGGTCCAGATGGACTTCGTTGGCTGCAAGTCGCGATCGTCCGAAGGCAAAGCTGCCGAGCGCGAGAGAGAGGCCCACAGAAAGGGTGATGTTCTTGGAGCCGCGGTCGTCGACCAGTCTCGGACCGAGGATCGCAACCAGCAGGCCGGCCATTCCGGTGTAGGCCAGCTTTTCAGTGCTGCGCCGATTGGCCTGGTAAAGATCCAGTTCTGCTCGAGCTTCGGGCACCGAATCCAGCAGGGGACGAAGTCCCTCGCCATCGGCGGCGAGCGGGCTGTCGCACGAGAGCCGCTTGCGTCGATATTCGAACTGGCGGTCACAGTGCAGCACATCCTGGGGAGCGGCCTGGGGACCCAGTTGGGGAAAAGAATTCACGGCAGATGACGGGGCTGCCAGGCTGGCGCTGGCACTTCCCAGCAGGGCGAGGATGGCGGGCACGGTGTTGCGGGCGCGTCGGCTCATCTGCAGAAACTTCTAGCGGGTACCGGGTGGATTTGACAATCTGGAACGCGAGCGTGAGCGACAAAAGATGACCCACCGTCGATCCCCCAGCTCGCTAAAGCCGTTCCTTGAACGGGTCTTCGACTTCTACCATCGTCCCGAGTATCTGGGCTCCGATCCGCTCGAGTTTGTGCATCGATTCGCGGATCCGTGGGACCAGGAAGTCGTGGCGCTCGTATCCGCCCAGCTCGCGTACGGCAATGTCCGACAAATTCGTTCTTCTGTGGAGACCTGGTTGGCCGGCATGGCGGAAAACTCCGGATCTCCCGCCCGCTTCGTGCGCGAGGGCCTGGCCGATGCGTCGGTTCGCCGGCGAATGGCTGGATTCATCCATCGGATCCATCGTGGCGACGACCTGCTGCACCTGCTCGATCTTCTGGCCGAGAGCTGGCGGCGACACGGGTCGCTGGGCGCGCACCTCTGTTCTCGTCTTGCGCCCGCCGAGTCCGATTTTTCACGGGCACTCGATGCGCTGCTTCTGGATTGGAAATCCTGGGTCATGGAGAAGACCGGAGCAGCTCCCTCGAGATCGCTCGCCCACTTTCTTGCGGCCCCGGCCTCCGGGAGCTGCTGCAAGCGCTGGTGCATGATGCTTCGCTGGATGGGCCGCAAGGACGAGCTCGATCCGGGTCTGTGGCAGCCGGGATCGCCGCTGCTGGCAGGGCTTCCTGCGGGCGTTGGACTGCTGCCTCGCCAGCTTGTGATTCCGCTCGACACCCATGTCGGGCAGATCAGCCAGTTTCTCGGACTCACGCGGCGAAAATCACTGAACTGGAAGGCCGCCGTCGAGATCACTGCGCAACTGAGGGCCTTCGATCCGGAGGATCCGGTTCGTCATGATTTTGCACTGGCGCGAATCGGCATTGTCGATCGATGCCGAAAGCGTTTTGTCCCGGAGATCTGTGGAAAGTGCGAATTATCCCCGGCGTGCCGCCTCAGCGGTTCCGTTTGAGGGTGCCAAAAACGATGTAACGTGAGCTTTCGGACACGGCGGGGCTGATCCATCGATCCAGAAAGCCGAGAGCCCATCTCTGCGGCTCCGTGCGTCCAAATGCGCCCAGCACTCCATAAGACCGCAGCATCAAATCGCCGCGCCCGTGGAGCCACTGCCGGAGTTCATCCAAGGAAGGATAACGCCAATACGCCGACCATCGAGTGAATCTTCGCCTGAAGAGTTGGTGAAGCTTCGAGCCTTGAAGATTTTCAGCAAAGAGCAGGACTCCTCCCGGCCTCAGGACGCGATAGATTTCCTGCAGGGATTCCTTCTGCCGATTTTCACTCTGAAGCGCCCCAAGGACGGACTTGAAGGCCACGATGTCGAAAGTCTCGTTTGGAAAGGGCAGTTTGGTCGTGTCAGCATTTTCATACTGAATGAGATGGGCCAAGCCATGGCGTTCATGGCGATTACGGGCTTCAGAGGTGACTCCGTTGAGATCGGAGCTGATCGTGCGAAAGCCAAGCGACGCAAGCCAGAGCGACAATCCCCCGTTCCGCTCGCCGATGGCGAGGGCCTTTTGCCCTTGTCCAAAAGTGAGCGCAGTCCGCCAAAATGGAAGAGCCCGTGACCAGTTTGCAACGTCCCACTCGAAAATCTCGGAATCCGAGATCTGATGGCCGTCGGCAGGTTCCTTTTCAGGCTTTCGTCGCACAGCCATGGCCAGAGACATCGCGATGCTCCAGACCACCGTGTGCAGGGTCTTGGTTTCCGAAAAATTAACCTGCGTGAGGCCGTTCAGGTGAAAGACGATGAATGCGCAGAAAAGAGCGGGAAATACTGAAAGGACAAGCGCCGCCGTCACGACCGACCAGCAGATCCAGGCAACCAGGCCCAGCAGTCCCATTGCACCGAGGAACTCGAGTATGTTGCTGTGCGCGTGTCCGACGAACCTCTCCTTGGATTGGGGCAAGTGAGTATTGAAGTAGGCTCCCGCGAGGGGGAGATTCTCATGCCATCCCACCCCCGTCAGCGGGCGCATCCTGAAAAACTCCCAGTTGATTTTCCACAATTGGGTGCGCTGTTCGA
>JBIIXZ010000208.1:0-4676 GCA_044347055.1 Bdellovibrionia bacterium
GAAGGTTTCGACTATGATTATTCCTAAATGGAAATATCGCACCTGCAAATCATTCGCACCCTCGTCACGGATCCACACCTGAGTCGTGCAGCACTACGTCTGCACATGACCCAGTCGGCACTCTCCAAGCGCCTGAAAGCGATCGAAGAGGAAATCGGCTGCATGCTCTTTGAGCGCCGCGGACCTCGCGGCCTCAAGGCGTTGCCGCAGGCGAGTGAGCTCGCAGCGCTGGCGGAGCGTGTTTCAACGACCTGGGAAAGCGGCGTCAAGCGCATCCGCTCCGGAGCGGCAGAGCCCAAGCACTTCCTGCTGGTCGGCCCACAGCTCTTTCTTCGCGAAGCCGTTCTGCCCTGGTGGAACAGCGTGGCCTCGGACTTCAAGGGAATCGAACTCGAAGTGCGGGTTTCTCCCCTGTCGAAGATCTCCGTCGAGACCCTCCAGGCAGGAGCTGACGCGGCCATCCTCGAGCATCAGGAGGAGCTACCGGACTACATCTGTCGTCCGATTTATACCGAACACTGGGGCGTCGTCCGCAATCCGAAGGAGCGGCGTTCGAGGCTCCAGGATTACGAGTGGGGCGCCCCGACCCTCGGCGATAATCCGGTCGAACAGTGGCTGGTGCGCCGAAACAAGATGCCGCCTCCGTCGCAGTACCGCTTCATCTGGAATGACCTGACGGCGCTGGCACGTTGGATCTCCGAGACGCGAGGTGCCGCCTCGGTGCTGCCGTGGCATGCGGTGGCGCAGGCGGTGGATCTCGGCAAGGTGACTTACGAGCCGCTGTCTGCCGTGACGGACACGAAGCTCTTTCTGGCCTTTCAGAAGAACACGCTCCACAAGAAGCTCATCAAGAGCCTCACTGAATCGCTCGAAGGATTCGAAAGCTCGGGCGCGCCGTCGAAATAGTCGGGCCCACCTTTTGGTTCAGGACTGCGTCAACACACGCAGGGTCGACCGAAAATTCACCGTTCGGGTACGAACAGTCCTCGCTCCGCTGGCGCGGAGCTGTGGAACTACCGAACGGATGAATTTCGGATCACCGCTGCGTGCACTGGCGCATGGATCCGGAAGAGTCGCGCCCGCGAGTTCCCTGCGCCAGCAGGGTTGTCTAAAGCGGGCGTGCTCTTTCGGTCCGAGCGTCAGTGGCCGGAGGTGTTCCGAGTCGAATGACGCAGTCCTGAACCAAAAGGTGGGCCCGACCCTTTAATCGAGCTCGAGGTCGAGCCAGAGCTGCTCGGGGCAGCTGTCCGGCGAGGAGAGCCCACCGACGGAAAGGCCGATGAGACGCACGGGGCGCGCGCCCACCTCGGTATCGCGAAACAGGAGCTCTCGAGCCGTGCGCGAGATCACGCGGGCCTGGGCCGTGGGACGAAAAAGCGTTTCGCTTCGGGTGATCGTCTCGAAGTTCGAGTAGCGGATCTTGACGGTCACGGTGCGTCCGGGGCGGCCGAGCCGCGACAGATCTTCAGCCACTTCCTCGGCAAGACCATCGATCACTTCGAGCAGCTTTCCCGCATCACGGATGTCTTCCGAAAAAGTCGTCTCTGATCCTCGGCTCTTGGGATCCCCATGCGCGATTACTTCGCGATCGTCTCGCCCGTGCGCCTGCTCCCAGAGATCGCGACCGAACCGTCCGAGCTCGCGCTCCAGAAGCTCGGGCGAGGCTCGCCGAAGCTCTTCGATCTTGAAGTAGCCGAGGCGATTCAGGCGCTCCTCCGTGCGAGGTCCCACTCCCCACAGTCGGCCAACGGAAAGGGGCGCCAGCACTCGCTCGACCTGATCGGGCGGGACAATAGCCAGTCCGTCGGGCTTTTTCAGGTCGCTTGCGATCTTCGCCACGAGCTTGTTCGGCCCGACTCCCGCCGAGGCCGTGAGCCCGGTGCGTGCACGAATCTCGGCGCGAATCCACTGCGCGAGCCTGCCGGCGAGGGGCTCGTCGCGCAGGTTCCTGGTCACGTCGAGATAGGCTTCATCCAAAGAGAGCGGCTCGACGAGCTCCGTGACCTCGCGGAAGACCTCTCGGATCTGCCGGCTCACGTCGCGGTACCGATCAAAATTCGGATGGACAAAAATGGCCGAGGGGCAGAGCTGCATGGCGCGCTTCGAGCTCATGGCTGAGCGCACGCCGAATCGCCGTGCCTCGTAGCAGCACGAGGCGACGACCCCGCGACCGTCAGGAGAGCCGCCCACGATCACGGGTCGGCTCGCGAGATCCGGACGATCGCGCTTTTCCACGGAGGCATAGAACGCATCCATGTCCACGTGGATGATCTTCCGGAGCCCCGGAGTGTGATTCGCAGAGGGGGTCGCAGTCGACACGGGTTCGAAGCCTTTCATCGCCAAAAATCAGACCTGTTTTCGATGGGTTGGACTGGCTAAAGACCCGACATCGTCCAGCCCGTCTACAAGCCGTGAAACCAGGGTTTTTCCTTATTTTCCTGAAGGTTTACCTCGTTTTTTCCGAAAAGCACAATTGAGGTGTCCAAGTTCTTGACGACTGAAAACGAGTTCCACAGCTGCAAGTCCGCGAAAAGAGGCGAAGCACGTTCGTCGCACGAGACTTGCTGTCCTTTGACTCAGGGGTGCAAGTCATGAGGACCGTGGGAAAAACCATACTGTGGGGAGGCATCGCCGGGCTGCTGCTGGCCGGTTGCCTCAATCAGGTGGCTCCACGCAAGACGAACAGCAAATCGCCGATCTCCATCATCGGAGGACCCGATGCTGAAACTCCTCCCACCGTGCTGGTCGAAAAAGTGGTTCGAACGCAGGTGGATCCTCGCGGTGCCATCGACCTGATCGGCGAAGCTGCATTCACGAAGGACGTTGCGAGCAGCGATACCGCGCCGAGGCCGCGCGGCGAACTGGGCTCCTTCTGCTCCGGCCCCCAAAACTCCTCGTCATGCCGCTGCGTGTTTCGTGCAACCGTGATCCAACCCTGCCCGACCACCGGCGACCCGGAATCCTGTCCGCCTGAGGAAGATCGGAAAAGGACGATCCAAGAGAGCTATTCTCCACTCTACTACGAAGCCGATCTGGTTCGATGCCCGCTTCCGGAGATTCCCGACACGAACGTCGTCGAAATTTACCTCGCGAAGAACACCGGTGAATCCGGCGCCTCGAATCTCGTTTCGCTGACCCTCACTCCGGACATGAGCTTCGAAGATCCACTCTTTTACTCGGAGGTCCAGCGCTACGCCTGCAGATGGTCGCCGTTCATTCCGCACATGATGGATGGCTCGGTCATTGATCCGATCCAGTCGGTATCTCCCGAGGCGACGCTGAGCCTCATCTACTACTCGACGAACATGGGACGTGCGATGGCGCAGTTCTCCAGCTCCAGCAACCAGCAATTTTTTGAGTGCCCTCCTCATGTGAATCCCGCGGACGTGTCCATGGCCATGCGTCTTGCCACCGCCAACCAGTTCATTCCGCTTGCGGATGATGCCGGAAACGCCCTCGGAGACGACAAAGTCAACTTCCTGCTCGCCAAGTCGCAGGTCGGCCCGTTTCAAGTGGGCCTTCAGGTGTCGCAGGCTCCCGGAATGGCCAGCGAAGTCCTGGGCTACGCGGCCCGCTCCGTTTCGGGCGCCTGTCCGAGCGTGACAATTCCGGACAACATGGAGTGGCGCAAGCTGTGGATGTACCATGGCGCGCAGAGACGTCGTGGCCGATACACCGTGACCAAGTTCCAGCAATTCCACATGGCCTGCAATCCGGGAACATTCTCTGGAAGTGACCAGGTCGTGAAGATCACGTCTCCCGTGGTGAACATCCGGGCAAACCAGTACTCGGTTTACTCGGATTGCGGAGATCGAGGAAGTTCCGACCTGCAGTTCCTCGATGCTGGAAGCGCCTGCAAGGTGCCATCCGCTAATGGGCTTTCTCGAATCCTGCTGCCGATTGTTCGAGAATCCGGAACCTCGGGCTCGACTTCGAATGTGCCTACTCGTTGCGTGTCGATCGACAACTTCGGAATCTTCTGGCGCGACCAGTGCGCGACCAGCCAGTACAGCTGCGCGCAGAATGGCAGCGACCCCGTCACGGACATTCTCGGCCTGTGCCAGTCGCCAGCCGGAACTCTCAAGACCGCCTTCTCGGAAACCTCAGGCGATGCCACCTGGACCGAGTTTACGAATGCCCCGGTCGAGTACCTGTTCGTGACCACGGCAACGAACCAAGATGCTCCACCAACCCTCCAGCGGCCGCGCTACATCAACAGAGCATTCACGGATTCTCCTTCGTCGGAGCAGGCCTCGGAGACCTACCTGCAGCTCGGCAAGATCAACGGAGCGGACCTCCCGCTCTGCGTTCTCCGGAAGGAGGCGGGGGCACCATGAGATCGATCCATCCCAGGCTGACAGGCCTCATGGCCGTGGCCCTGCTGGCCTCGTGCCTTCCCACCAACGGCCAGCGAAAGGCGCAGCCTCGAGCCACGCTTGCGAATTCCTCCTCCGGCACGATCAGCTCGGCGGCCACGAGTTCGGCGCTTCCCACCCTGCAGATCGTCGAGGCCAATGAAAGTCGCATCAGCAAGGAGGAGCTCCGAATCAAGCTCAATTTCGAGCCGCACCAGGGAAATCGACTTCCAACCCATGTCATCTCTACTTTTTGTCCGGCCACGACCAGCGGTAGTCCCTGCCAGTGCGTCTTTATCTGGAACGAGGTCAATACGACGA
>JBIIXZ010000045.1:0-15261 GCA_044347055.1 Bdellovibrionia bacterium
TCTCTCTTTTTTCGATCAGTGTTTTCGAAGCAAGGAGTCCACAGGCGCTGCACTTACGGAAGAGGCACTGAAGCCCTACTGGGGCGGAGCGGTGAAGCGGGTCGAGGTGTTTCGGAAATAGTAGTGCTCGAAGCGCTCGCCCGAGGGCCTTGCTCGGAGAGCCACGGGATTGGAGACCTTCGTGGCGCTCTTGGAGAGAGGAGCCCCCTGACACCGCCGAAGATCCGGATACAGGATGCCGACGTGGCGGCATGCACACGGCTGTAATTAGACTGTTTCCGAAGAGAGTAGTGCGGGAAATCCGCTCGGTATGTTCTGTGGTGGGGCCGCCTCGGGTGACTGGGGCGGCCTACCCGATTTCTGGATCACCTCTCTTCGCCTGTGACTCGTCGATCAATTCGGATTGGCATCTGATCTGGAGTCGAGAAAATCCAGAAATCGCTGCGGCTGTTCGAGATTTGGAAAATGGCCCACATCCTCCCAGATCTCGATCTTCGCATGTGGGACCAGGGTGCGCAGTGAATCGGGACGAGTCATTCGATGACTGAAGTCACGAGCTCCCCAGATCAGATCGACGGGAACTTGCGCACCCAAGAGCTGGGTTTCATCCATTTTGCTGAGACCCTGCACGACACTGGCCAGGCAGTTGCAGGCGCCGCTTGCAATTTGATGACACGAAGTCTGCGAGTACGTTTGTAAATGAGGAGAGGCCTTCGGCAAGGCTGACTTGAACCAGATCCAAGGAATTCGCATGCGTTGAGCGTAGACTGCGAGCTGACCCAGATACGGAATACGAACGGGCCAGGGAATGTTCTTTTCTCCCCAAGGCGTCATGGCTGCCAGACTTGGGGTCTGCATCAGGAGGACTCGAGCCACATTGGCAGGGAATTTAATGGCGAAATCAATCGCATAAAAACCATTCGCACATGAAAAAGCGAGAGTTGCAGATTTGAGATTCAGCTTGTCATGCACGGCTTTGATGACCGCGCTGGCGTGTTCGAAGGAATGATTATAGCCGTTCTGGGGAAACGATCGACCGAAGCCAGGCATATCAAAGACAACGACTCGCCACTTGGCACTCGCGGCTTGAATCAGCTCTGCGAAGTGTTCCAAGAAGCAGGGACCGTCGGGCACCATGAGTAAAGTGGGCTTGTTCGAGCCGGAATCATAAGCTCGTACTTTACCAAACGGAGTTTGAATGAAAATGAACTCACTCGAGGATTCGCGCGAGTCAGGGGTCTTGTTCTTGTTCCGGTAGAGGGTGCAGTCGAGATGGAAGGGGTTCATCCGTTTCCATCATAGCAGGGCCGATCTTCCGAGAAGCCGAAATCTGATTGGGCAAAGCCCTGAATACTGCGAGAAACTGAGCGGTACCTCGTGCGGTGCCGTCGCATTCGCTCCTCGCCCGTGACAGACGCTCCGAAAAGTCCGCGCTTGCCCGCGACGCGGCCAGCGGGCTGCTTTCGATCCGCTTCATTGATGCTTCGGCCTGCTCGGAAGCCGAGCTCGCGCCGGAGCTCCAGCTCTCGGAACCTGTGGTGGATTCGAAGTACGGCGCTCTGAACGCCGCCTTCCCGGGCAAGATGTCGGGTCAGAGGTCGGTCAGGGTCAGCGAAGGGTCGTCCTAGTACCAAGGCTGGTCGCGCCAGAGGCCGTCGGAGAGTCTCCTCTGTCCGGACAGATCCGGATGAAAACAGTCGATCGCCAAGTCTTCGGGCGAGAACCGAGCATTTGCCACGGAGGCCCCAAAGACCACCTGGAGTTCAGGGTGAGTCTGCCCGGATTCCAGTGCCAAGGATTCCAATTCGGCATTTTTTCGGTTCACGAGTTCCATCCGCTCCTGAAATTCGACTTCATCGACCCAGTTGAGAAGATTCGTGCAATACGGAAAAAACCGCCTTCGGATCTTCTCGCACGTGACGCCTGCAACGACCTCGTGACTCTGAAACTCAGGGGCCCCCGCCGTCGGAATGGGGGGGATTGCCGAGATCAGGACCCGCACCGGATTTGCCGGGCCATGTCCGACGGCCTGAGCGCCGGTCGCAATGATCCGGATGGCCTGACGCAGGTTGGACGCGAAGACTGCGTCAGGCACCACTGAGCCGCCTGCGGAAGTGCAGATATCGTTCGCGCCTATGGTCATGGCAAGGTATTCGATTTGAGGAGATTCGCCGCCGCTCTCGAGAGTCGCGGCGGCGAGGTGCGCGATTAGTCGAGTGGCCTGTTCGATGAGTCCCGAGGCCTCGACACCCGGAACCGCGAAATTCAAAGACTTGAGCCGAGACGGATCCTGTCCTCGCGATTTCCATGCTCGCCGGATGCGAACCTCGTGCGAATCCAGAAAACGTCCAGTCGCCCAAGAGTGGGTCGACTGATTGTAGATCAGTGGCGAGAGCAACGCGTGAAGCCCTTCGCTTCTGACGCGCCTCCACGCTTCAGCCCAGCCGTCTTCATCGGGTGCAGAGAACGTGGAGGTCTCTTCGGACGAGGCAGAGAACATCAATGCTCGACTCAGAGGCTCTTGAGAGCGGGTACGGAACGGAGAGCTGGTGGTGTTCGAAAAGGTGCCGACGGTGATCGAGTCGCCCAGTGCCACGATCAGATGCGGCGCGGGTTTCCGACCCATAGCTTGAGCGTGAGAGGTTGCTACTGTGCTCACTCCAAAAGCCGTTAGAAAAATGACACCAATTCTCGTTGCCTGTTTCATGATGATGAATCGGTGTGCAGAAATTTCGAGAGCCTTTTCGGAACCGTTCTGAAACGGCAGAGTTCATCTGCCCTGGTGTAGAGCGGCCGCTCGTCTCTCCGGCTATGATCGTCAGAGTGCTGACGCTGAGACAAAATACCCCGCTAAAAATTGCCGGTCGGCATTGCCAACCCACCACCGGGCGACTACTCTCGGGTGTTATCGGAAGTTGAACGGAGTCCCGGCTGATCAAGCCGGCAGCCTGTCAGGACCTTCTCACGGTTGAGAAGGGGCGGGTTGCGGAGCCGGGAAACCAGCGAAATAGGGGGGTCACCATGACGGGGATCATTCGCAGTTTTCAAGAGGGTGGAGTCTTCATGTACTTCATCCTGGTTTTCGGCCTTTTCACCATCGCTTTCCTGTACGAGCGCGCCAACGCGCTTTTCTTCAAGATCAAGGAACTTCCCTCGAACTTCCGCAGCCAGGTGCTGAACCTGCTGTCGAACGGCGATGTGATGGGCGCGCAGAATCTTGCCCAGAACATGGCGATGACGATGAACGCCCCGCTGGCGCGCATCACCGCCATCGGCTGCCAGCTCCGCGCGAGCGGCGCAGGAGACGACGAGCTTCAGGCCCGCATGGACGAGGCGCTCAGCCGCGAGATCTCGGCCATCGACAAGCGCACTGGCTTCCTCGGCATGTTCGGCAACGTGGCGACGCTCCTCGGACTGCTCGGCACGATCGCCGGCATGATCCACTCGTTCGCCGCCGTGGCTTCGGCCAGCCCCGCTGATCGCGCGACGATGCTGTCGCTCGGCATCTCGGAAGCCATGAACTGTACCGCTTTCGGCCTGATCGTCGCGATTCCCGCGCTGGTTGCCTTTGCGATCTTCCAGAATCGCACGGACAAGCTGGTGGGCGCGCTGACCGAGAACACCACCGAAATCTTCAATGACCTGCTGTTCCTGACGGAGTCCGACCGTGCGCAAGCCGAAGTCGGCGATGCGAAGAATGCGGGCCTCGGCAACCGGAACAAGAGCAATCGTCATCCGGCTCCGAACCTGACCGTCTAATCGTCGTCCAACCAGTCCGTATCGGAATCGTTCCGAGAGGAGGGTCATCATGGCCGTTGCAGTAGGAGGAGCCTCGGGCTCCGGTCGAAGAAAAAGCCTGGATGCGGAACTGAACCTGGTTTCGTTCATCGATCTTTTGTCGATGTGCATCTGCTTCCTGCTCATGACAGCAGTCTGGCTGGAAGTGGGATCTCTCCAGGTCAAGCAGAGCCATGGAACCGAAGGCGCTGCCGCCACGTCGCAGAGCCATGAGATCGATCTCACGGTGGATTCGCCGAGCTCGCTCCAGTTCGTGATCAAGAAGGGTGGGCGTCCCGTCCAGAAGCAGCAGCTCAAGGCGGCTTCGGTCGAGGAGCTTGCCCAGCAGCTGAACCAGGCGATGGCTTCGTTTGTCGGCTCCCCTGCCGGCAAGGCGAGCCCGATCTCCGCGGCGATGATCACTTCGGGGGCCGCCGTCTCCTACGGCGATTTGATCCGGGTCATGGACGCGCTTCGCAGGAACCAGATCGTGAACCTC
Source organism: Bdellovibrionia bacterium (assembly GCA_044347055.1). Taxonomy (GTDB): domain Bacteria; phylum Bdellovibrionota; class UBA1018; order UBA1018; family UBA1018; genus CAIOHW01. The sequence goes on from JBIIXZ010000045.1 coordinate 4,277, forward strand.
GGCGTGGTGCCCGCCAGTCGTGATGCGGCAGTGGCCGGCATGAAGGGAGCCCGCAGATGAACCTGAAGCCCCAGAATCTCGGTGACAGGAGCTTTTCTCGGCACCTGGTGGCGCGGCAGTACCAGCGCAAGAAGCGCTCGAGGCTGCTCATTGCCGGCCTGATGCTGACCTCGATGGTCGACATGTTCAGCCTGCTGGTCATCTTCCTGCTCCAGAACTTCTCGACCTCCCCCGAGCTTGCCGTCGTGGCCAAGGGCGTGACCCTTCCGATTTCGGCGACTTCGCGCGAACTGAAGGATGCTCCGGTGCTGGCGATTTCGAACGAGGGAATCTTTCTCGACCAGAAGTTCATCGGCGCGACCCAGGAGCTTCTCGAGCAGCCCGAGCCGCTGATGAAGAAGCTCTCGGACCTGCGCGAAGTCTGGCAGAAGTCGCACCCGAACCAGGACTTTCCGGGTGAGATCAGCGTCCAGGCCGACCAGTCGATCTCCAGCGCCATTGTTTCTCGGTTCATGGGGATGCTGCCATCGCAGGCCTTTGGTTCTATCCAGCTGGCCGTCGTGGGTGGCGGTGGAGGAAAGGGCTGATGAAGGTGCGCGGCGCTTCGTCGTTGGCCGTCCTTGCAGCAGCAGTTTCCGTCTCGCAGGTATCGACTTCGGCTCGCGCCGATGAGCTGCTCATTCGTGAAACGGAGTCGCTCCGCAACTCGCTGTCGTTCTCGGATCCTTCGCGGCTTCCGCTGACGCTCAGGCTCGCGGATCTGCTCATGAATGAGGCGGCACGCGCGACCTCGAACAAGACGCAGCTTCAGTCTCGCGCCCTGGCCCTCTACGACGAGGCGCTCAAGGATCGCGTCCAGGGAATCGCCCGCACGAAAATTGATTTCCAGCGCGCACGCCTCCTGACCGATCTGGGGCAGGTCGATCGTTCCATCGATCTCTGGAAGCAGCTGGCCGCCCAAAGAGATCTTCCGGAGGTCTCTCGCGAGGCGGCCCTGCGCCTTGCCGAGTCCGGAGACGTGATGAACGCCGCCCAGTGGTACCAGCAGGCGCTGGAGCTCTGCCAGGGCGGCGATCTGTGCTCGTACATCCGCTTCAAGCGCGCCTGGCTTTTCCGGCAGGCTGCGAGCGGTGGCGTGGCCGATGATCGCGCCATTGCTGAAATGGAACTCGCGCTTTTTGACTCCAAGGGCCAGATCCGCGAGGAATCTCTTCGCGATTACCTCGTATTCCTCGGTGAGAAGACGACGGATGAAGGCGCTGCGCGCGCGGCGCCCGAGCAACCAGCTGCACGCAGTGCACTGTCCAAGATCGAAGCCCTCTCGCAGAAGCTCGATCGCAAGTCGCTGGTGGGCGACCTGGCTGAAGGGTATTTCGCCGCTGGAAACAAGCTGGCGGGAACCTTCGTCCTCGCCCAGGCACAGCGTGCCGAACCCCGCTTCTCGCGTCTCGCGCGTCTTGCGGAAGAGCAGTACGGACTTCGCGACTGGGATGCCTTCACGGCATCGCTGGAGGAAATCTCCAGCGAGCGTGGTCAGGCTCTTCTGGCATCCGCACCGGAGGCCGACCGGGCCGAAGGCGAGAAGTTCCTTCGTCGTCTCGTGATCCAGCTCGACGGCGAGCGCATCAGCCAGCCTTCGCGCCTGGCGGACTTCCAGAAGGCCTCGCTCGGCTACATTGCTCTTTTTCCAGCTTCTTCCGAAAAGGCGAAGTTTCAGGAAGGCTGGATCGCCTCTGAATCGGATGCGCAGAAGAAGCTCGACCAGCTTGCGGAGTGGATTCGGCTCGAGCCCCAATCGATCAAGCTCCGCGAGTTCCGTGCAGGCATCGCCCAGAAGGCAGGCCTGATGTCGATCGTCGCAGCCGAGATGGACAGCCTCGCGCTGATTGCTGAGACGGCGGTGGCGCCGTCCGGTGCTTCGACGGCAGTCGCCTCCTCGAAGGCTCGAGAGTATCGCTATGCCCAGGCGCGCGCGCTGTATGAGTCGAAGGACTTCACGGCTGCCTTGCCGATCTTCGAATCGCTGGCTCGCGTGGCTTCCGGAACCCAGCCCGATGGCTGGGCGATCCAGGCACAGAACCTGGCTCTCGATATCCTGAACCAGCAGAAGAACTGGGACGGCATCATCGCCCGTTCGAGTGACTGGCTGGATTCGGAGTGGACGAAGAGCGCTCCGGCTTCGCTCAAGAAAGAGCTCACCGACATGTCCGAGGTCCGGAACCAGGCTCGTTTCCAGAAGGCCGTCGCCCTCGGCGAAACGAGCCAGGCGCTGGCGCAGTTCATGGAGTTCTGCCGCAGCCGCGTGTACGTCGACAAGTCCTGCGAGAACGCGCGCGTCCTGAGCATCAAGCTCAAGGAGCAGGAGTCGCTTCTGGCTGTTCTCGAGCAGATGGGCCCTTCGAAGCAGGTGGAGCTGGCGCAGGAGCTCGAGGCCTCCGGCTACTTCGGTCGTGCCGCCACTCTTCTGGAGAAAATGGCGGCGGGTTCGAAGAGCAGGAACGTGACCGACATGCTGAAGATTGCCCTTCTTTGGGAGCTCTCCGGCAATGCCGCGGAGTTCTCGCGCAGCGTGGATGCGCTCCGCATGTCGAAGCTGGTGCTTGACGAGAAGCAGGAGGCCCTCTGGCTCTCCATGGCGCTCGACATTGCCGAGAAGTCGCCGGCGTTCCTGCAGGCATCGACCTTGAAGATGCTGAAGGGCGAGGAGTCACGCGGACGCCTGGCGGAGTGGCTGGAAGCCCGCGCAAACGGCACTGCGGAAACGCGCAAGATCCTGATGGCGGCGAAGTTCCAGACCGGATCGGCCTGGGCTAAACTCGTGACTTCCGAGATCGAGTCGATGATTGCCGAAGCTGGGAAGATTTCGTTCTACGGCCGCAATTCCCGCTCGCAGTTCGAGAGGCGCCTGGCCGCCATGGTGAAGATCGCCAAGCGTGCGGATGAGTTCTTTCCGAAGTGCGACGCTCCGACCAAATCAGCTCTCGCCTCGATGCTGAAGCAGGCCTACGAGACGCTCGCACAGGAAATTCGCCAGAGTCCGATTCCGGAAGGCGTGCCTGAAGAGGCCATTGCGGAGCTGAAGCTGGGACTCGAGCAGATGGCGAAGCCGTTCGATGACAAGGCTGCGGTTTATGCCCAGGTCATCCTGCCGGCAGCGGCACCCGCATCCGATGTCCTCGCAGTGACCTCCGCCCACAGTGCGGCGGCGGGATCGCTGGATTCGCGCATCACCGAAGCACAAACCGCGCTCCATCGCTCACCCGAGTCGGTGCAGGCGCTCGAAGCTCTTCGTGATTCCTATCGCACGCTCGGACGGGCTCGCCTGGCCGGGTACTTTGAAGGTCGTTTGAATGCTGCAGGAGGCAGAAAATGAAACGTCTTCCGATTCTGATCGGCTCGGCAGTGCTGGCCATCGCAGCCCAGGGATGGGCCGCCACGGAATCCATGGCCACTGGAGCCGGGGCATCCTCGACAGCTTCGACGGCCAATACCACCACCGTGAAGTATAAATCCGGCAAGGAGCTCCGGTTCGATGAGCTTCTGATCCAGGGCCAGATGAAGCGCGCGGAGATGAGCATCGTGACCGGAGATCCGGCCGAGCTCTCCGACGGGCTCCTGCGCCTGCGCGAGAACTTCCTGGACCATGCCGCAGCCGACCTCGGCGAGGAGGTGCAGTGATGACGAATACACTTGTTCTGAGAAATGAAGCCGGCGGCCTTCTCAAAGTGCTGTCGAGTCCGGCGACCGATTCGACCGAGTCGGGCGAGTCACGACTGGAGTTCGGCCTGCACCGCATGCTGGGCTGGGTTTCGCAGCAAGCCTCCGTCGAACGCCTGAAGCTTCAGGCACGCAGCGGACGTTCCAAGGCGCGTCGAGCTCTCGATGATGAGTCGCAGTGGTTGTGCCGCTTCGAGCTGAAGCAGGATGGCCGAGGTTCGAGTCTTTCGTCTCTGGATTCGTGCCGGGTGTTTCCGAAGGCCGATGGCATCTGGAATATCCACACTCCGGTCGGCACGCTGGAAGTCGCCAGCGCGGCAGGTCCGGCTTCATTCACCCAGGTCATCCTTCCGGCGGCCGAAAAGGACGACCGAACGCTGGAGAAGGGGCTCGCCGTCGCAGTCTTGCTGGCGATGCTCTTCTTCGCTGCTGGAAAGCTGCTTTCCACCGGCGCTCCACAGGTCGCCGAAGTGCCGGTCATTGAGCCCGTCACCGTGAAGATCCTGCCCGAAAAGCAGAAGCCCGTGCGCATCGTGAATCCGATCGCCGAAAACGCGCTTCCGAAGGCCGTGCAGAACGTCAATGCGCAGGCGAAGCGCGCGATCCAGCAGAACCTGGGATTTCTCGGGATGCTCGGAAGCAAGAATCTCAGCAAGGCGCTGGGGGGTGCGACGACCGCGCTCAATGCAAGCGCCGGTGCAGGCAAGGGCGGCAAGGAAGGCAGCGGAGGTGAACTGCTCGTCGGCCTCGGCCAGGGCGTGAAGCGCACCACCGTCGGCAACTCCGGAGTTGCCGGCCTCGGCGGCATCGGCACGAAGGGCGCCGGCGGCGGCAATGGCGGATACGGCAACGCGATGGTGGGCTCGGGCGAAGGCCGTGCTCTTTCTGCGATGGCCGTTTCGAATGACTTGATGCTGGAAGGCGGATTGGATCGCGCAGTGATCCAGGCCACGATCGCGAAGTACCTCAGCCAGGTTCGCGCCTGCTATGAGCAGGGTCTTGCCGAAAAGCCCGGTATCAACGGCACCGTCACCATGAATTTCCAGGTCGGTCCGGCAGGCAACCTCGACTTTTCAAAAGTGGGCAAGAGCACGCTCGGTCACGCGGGCGTCGAGAACTGTATCTCCCAGCGCATGATGGGCTGGAAGTTTCCGAAACCCCTGGGCGGCGTCGCCGTGAAGGTCAGTTATCCCTTCCTGCTCCGTCCGGTTGGAGGATGACCCGATGAAGTCACTCACCCTCGTCACGAATCGAAGACTCCTGCTCGGCTCCGCAGCCCTGCTGGCGCTCACGCTCAGTGGATGCCAGGTGGATCCATTTCCTGCCGATGGCAGGATTTCGCAGGAAAAACCGATCGAACGCCCGGTGGCAAAGCCCTGGGGAATTGAAGTTCCCGAGCGCATGGAGTTTGTCGAGGGTGAGGAGAGCGAGTACTCCATCCGTGCCCACGTTCCGGCTCCGGCAACACCGATTCTTGCCGTGGCCGAACTTCCTCCCGGTGGCTCGTTTGATTCTGCAACCGGAAGGCTGAGCTGGGAGCCGGATTATTCGGCCGGCAATGATCCGCGCGATCCTGCGTCGGAGAGCCGCACCTATATTTCGCGTGTCCTGCTGTCGAGCTCGGCCGAGCCGCAGTCGGTGATCGAAAAGGCCATCACGCTCGTCGTCCGCAATTCCGCGCGATCGGTGGAACTCGAGTGGAGCACCCCGAAGTTTGAGCTGACCGAAGGGCGCAACTTCAGCACGACCGTGGCGGTGAAGAGCGCGGACTATCCCGCGGGCCCGTTCCAGTTTTTCATCGGCGGGCTTCCGAGCGGGGTCCAGGTGGCGAGGGATTCTCGCGATCCGGTGAAGTTCAAGGTGGATTACACTCCGGGGCTCGACCTGGTATCGCGCAATGACAGCTTTTCAGGGGGAGTCTTTTCCAAGACCTGGAAGGCCGAAGCGGTGGTCATCGATCCCTCAGGGCGCAAGACCATCACAACCCTCGACTGGAAGGTCCTCGATTCGCGACTGGAGCCGGTGATTTCGGCTCCGGCCTCCGTGCAGCAGCTCGACGACATTCGACTCGAGGTGCTATCCATGGATCCGAACCTGGAGGATGCGCCGATCGTGAACGTGACGAGGCCGAGCTTCGGCACGCTCGAGGTCTCGAATGAAGCTTCAGGCGTGACCACGCGCAGCTCGATCCGCTGGCATGGAATTCCAGAGGACCGAATCGGTACCACGTCCTCCCTCGAGATCCGCGCCTGCGTCTACGGAAGCAGCTGGCAGAAGAACAAGTGCTTCACCCGCTCCGTGCTCGTGAAGATCGAGCCCCGTGCCATCAGCGAGCCCGTGGTCGATCGGTCACGCTGGATGCTTGGCGAAGTTCGGTACCTGCGCGAAGGATCCACGCTCCGCCTGCGTATTCCGGTGCGTAATCCGAATGCAGGAGCCAGCGGGGTTTCGGTTTCCATCGAGCCGGAGTCGCTCCGCTCGGAAGTGCAGTACGTCTCGGGTGAGCTCGTGATCACTCCGACGACCCTGGGTTTCCGGCAGTTCAACATCAATGTTCGTATTCCGCAGGGGCTTTCTCGCATCGAGAGCTTCAGCTACGAAGCGCTTCCGAGGAACTGGAGCCGGGTGCTCGTGCTCGGTGACGGCCTTCGTGATCCGGAAGTGGCCGGCACGCTCGCTCTTGTTCCGGGAGCGCAGGTCGTGAACCCGCTGATGCAGGATCTCAACGATCGTACGCTGGCTCTTCGTGAAGCCGTGGTGATCGGCACGAGCCTGATGTCGGATTCCGCTGCTTTTGCCGCAGCGAAGCCGGCGATGGATCGGGTTCCGGTCGTGATGATGCAGAGCCCGAAGGTCGATCAGGCGGGACCGGAGTTCTGGTCCGAACTGGGGTCGATCGGACTGAAGCTTCAGGGACGCATCGAAGCCGTGCTCGGATCCAGCTTTCCGGGCCTGGCGCTGCTTCCGGTTTCGCCGGCATCCGGCTCCGGTCTTGCGGCTCCGGTGGGCAAGCTGCTGCTGAGCGGGGCCCTGACGGCAGAAAGCGTGAATCCCACCCTTCTGGCGTCGACGTCGTCCAGCTGCAGGCCGCTGCTGAACTTCTCCTACGCTCCGGTTCCGTCGCTGCCGCCGTACGAGCTTCCAGTGGCCATGAAGTGCGAACGCTACGGAAAGCGCTGGATCATCTCGGGAATCGAGTGGGCGGATCTTGCGGCCCAGTCGGCTGAGGACCAGAAAATCGTCTCGACCTGGATGCAGGAGGTGCTGAAATGAAGCGGTTTGGACTCACTCTCGCACTGCTGGCCTCGGCCGGCGCGCTGGCATCTGAAGTTCCCGCGGCCGCCCCGCAGCCCTCTCTCGAAGACCAGCTACAAATGCTGAATCTTCCCGAGAACCAGGCTCCGGCCATGATCTCGACCGAAAAGCTCTACAGCATCCAGTCGCGCTACAGTCCGCTGAAGGGTCGGTTCGAACTCGGTGTCGGCGTGGCGCAGGATCTGACGAACTCCGCTTTCCTGAGTTCGCAGCAGGTGGGCGGCACGATCCGCTACCACCTCAGCGATCGCTGGAGCATCGGCCTTGCCGGCGGGCAGGTCTTCAACTCGATGACCGAAACCGCGCGGCTGCTCATGGAGCGTGACGGAATCGTTCCGGATGCCGCCTACGCGAAGTACCGTGCGAATCTCGAGGTGGGAGTGAACACCTTTTATGGCAAGTTTCGCCTTGGCACCGACACGGTGCTGTACCTCGACCAGTACCTGGCGCTCGGAGGCGGGGTGGTCGGCCTGAATCGCGGCCCTGCGGCCATGGCCACGTTCGACGCCGGTTTTGCATTCTGGATCGGCAAGAGCGGAGTCGTTCGGCTCGGCATGAAGGATCATTTCTATCGGGAGACTCGTGAGCTGTCCTCGTCGATGACCCATCACTGGCTCGGCCACATCCAGCTCGGCTGGATGCCGGGTGGAAATCCGCGGGCGGTGCAATGATGATGTCGCGCTCACCCTCGCTGACTGTTGCCGCCGTTTCTTCGCTTCTGCTCTCCCTGCCGGCGACAGCCGTCGGCAGCGGGCTTTCCGGTGCGGATCTCCTGCTTCGCGGTACGCAAAAAGATGCTCCTGCAGGCCTCGGCTCGATGCCTCGTGCTGCATCGGATGCCGCTCAGTCCATCTCCGAGTTCAAGCTCGATGATCCGTTTTCGGTGCAGTTGTATTCCGCATGGCAGTCCGAGCGCTCGAAGCTTCCGCCCGAGGTCAATCACTGGGTCGTCCTTCAGCTCAAGCAGGATTTTGAAGGAGCATCGCACCTCTGGGGTGGCATCGAAGCGCAGCTTCCGTCGACGTTCATGACTCCGGCGCGGCTGGCGCATCTTCGTGCGATGATTCGCCTGGGGCTGGTCCAAACAGGAATCGAAAACTGGATGGAGATGCTGTCGCAGGCTCCGGCAATGTGGGTCAAGCCCGGCGAGCCTGCCGCCCTGGTGTCGGCACTCGAATCCTCGTGGTCGCAGCTCCTCGGCAGGTCGCTGGACCAGGCGCTCTTGGAACGCGGCTTCTCTGCTCCCGCCGAACTCGACACGGCGCTGTCGAAGCTCGATCCAAAGTCTTTGCCGTCGATCGCCACGCTCCAGGCAGCGGCATCACTCCGCAAGGGTGAGCAGGGAAGGGCGCTGCTCGATCTCCTGCCTCCGAAGCATGCCTACAAGCTGCCGCTCGCGCAGACCGTCGCGCTCGCTCTGGCTCGCAAGGGTGACCTCGCTTCGGCGGCCATGACGTTGAAGTCTCACGCCGAGCCGGCCCTCGAGGCGCAGGGAAACCTCTTGAGGGTTTCTTCGCATCTGCTTCAAATCGCACGGTTTTTGTTTCAGGCCGGGCTCTGGGAAGAATCTGAAACGTACCTTCGCAAGATTCCGAACAGCGCCCCGGAGTTTCTGCCCGCTCGCGAGGAGCTCGCCTGGGTGCTTCTGCGGCGCGGCGACGTCGCCAATCTGCGTGGCGAAGTGGCTTCGCTCAGCACTCCTGCGACCCGTACGGAATTCCACCCCGAGCTTCCGATCGTTCGTGCCGTCTCGAACCTGAAACTGTGCTCTTTCGGCGCAGTCGAGCGCGATTTTGCCGACTTCCAGTCCACCTACGGCAACTGGGCTCGACGAATCGAGCAGGCGCTGGCGTCAAGCGAAGTGCCGACGCCTCAGTCGAAGGATGCCTTCACGCAGGCTTCCGAGCGTCGCGAGCAGACTCTGGCGGACGAGAGCCGCAGGCTTTCGGAGCTGCATGCTCGAAGCCTGCAGAGCTCGCTCCCTTCGGTCGTGGGCCAGCAGGCCCACTGGAAGCGGGCGGGAGAGCAGATTTCTGCTCGAGTCGAGGCCGCGAAGAAATCCGTCCAGGGCGAGTACCGCCGGCAGTGGAAGAACCAGAAGGCGATGCTTTCCGAAGCCATTCGCAAGCTCCGCTTCGTGAAGATCGAGCTCCTGCACCAGGTGCGGACGCTTTCGATGGCGCAGCCTGGGGCGCCGACCACCGACGTGATTTCCACGTCGCAGGCTGCCCCTCGTGGGGCGGAAGGACAGATCGTGTTTCCGCTGGATGGCGTGCTCTGGCCGGATGAGCTGTTCCGGATCCTAGGCGTCGTCGAACAGCGCTGCCTGAAAGGACTGAAGAAATGAAGCGTTTTGCTGCCATGGCTTTGGCCGCACTGACCCTGACCTCATGCAATGACCAGGGCTACCTGTACTACCAGAAGCCGGTTCCGGCGAAGCACTCCGACGTCACCCACAAGCTCAAGCAGCTGCAGGGCAACTCGGTGGTCGACATCCTGTGGGTGATCGACAACAGCGGCAGCATGTACCAGCACCAGCAGAACGTCATCTCGAACACTGCGCTCTTCATGAGCCAGTTCGTGCGCTCTGGAAACATCCTCGACTGGAAAATGGGGCTCATCTCCACCGATGTGGCCGACGCGCCCTTCATCGGCTTCGGCCCCGGTCGCGAGGTGACGAGCAGGACTCCCGGCAATGTGGGCCTGTTTCAGGGAGCGGTGAATTCGCTCGGCACCAACGGCACGTACCAGGAAGAGGGCTTCGCGCCGATGCTGCAGGCTCTCCAGCGCAATCCGGACTTCGTCCGTCCGAACTCCACGCTGGCGGTGATCTTCGTTACCGATGCGCAGGAGCAGGGCAGCCAGTCCGTGCAGGATCTCGTGGCCGACATGGCCCAGATCAAGTCCACGCGCGAAACCGTCTCCTACGGCATCTTCTGGACGCGCGATCTGGGTTGCGCCAGGAACCCCGGCGAGGAGGAGTGGGAGCTCCAAGGCTCGCGCTACGGTGATTTCATCCAGGCGACGAGCGGCAAGGCTTATGCCCTGTGCTCGAGTGATTTCGGCGCGAACCTGGCTGATCTCGGCAAGGACCTGGTCAGCCGCATTACTTCGCCCAAGCTCTTCCTCGATTCACGCCCGCGCGTCAGCACGCTTCGCGTGGTTTACCAGGGCAACGAGGTGAAGGCCGGCGTGCCCGGAAGCGGCGGCCACTGGTACTATGACCAGGGATTGAACGCGATCGTGTTCCACGACCTGAGCTTCGCTCCGGGCGATGACGAGGAAGTGCAGGTCATCTACGACGAAGACACCGGCATTGACTTGAACTGAGCCGGTGGCTGCAGCGGTCAGGGATTGAAGGCAATCCAGAGGCTCAGGGCCAGCATCACGGCTGCGGGCAGCGATTTTGCCGCAGGGTCCTTGGCCTTGAGGTGCATGCTGAGTGCTCCCACCATCAAGACGGCGAGCACCGACGCGGCAGGAATCGTTCCTTCGGGAAACCACGGACTGGCCAGAAAAAGGCCGGCACAGCTCAGCTTGAGCGCTCCCACGGCCCAGAAGACGGAGTCACTCAGTCCATAGACTCGAAACTCCTCCTTGAGGTTTTTAGCGGCGCCTCCGCGAAACGGAGTGGAGAGAGTGGACCGAAGCAGCCAGACGTTGATCAGTCCCAGCGCAACCACGACTTCAATCAAGTAGGAGAGTGTGAAGTTCACGTTTTAATTCCTTTCCTTGATGAAGAAGCTACGGGAGGTTGGGTGCCAAGAGAAAGCGAAATATGGGCCAACTTCTTTTGATTTTCACCATCGTCTCAGGCCTCTCGTTTCAGCAGCTCAGGACTGTCTAGGCGCTCGTATCCGAACAGCTGCCTGACAGCAGTCCAATTCTTCTGTTCGACGTGGCAGTTGTCATTCTTTCGATAGGCTCGGGAGCGTGTCATAGGAAACGGAATC
>JBIIXZ010000209.1:0-4644 GCA_044347055.1 Bdellovibrionia bacterium
AAAAAAGGAGTTCGATGACGTGGCTTTCCGGATTCCGATTGCCCAGGCCCGGACGCTTCTCGATACGAACAAGGTCGAGTCGATTGCCATTGGCCTCCAGGAGGATGGCCTGTGGGACTCCTTCTCGAGGCGAGCCTCGGCGGAGTTTTCAGCCCTGACCCCAACTTCGTTTGCCGTGCTCGACAAGGTCTACTACCAGAACTCGGTGGACTGGCTGAAGTCGCAGTTCGGGATCATCCGGCTGATTATCCTCTCGATCGTCGTGATGGGCATTTTCAACGTGGTGGCGACGTCGATCTTCGAGCGCAAGACGGAGATTGGCAATCTGCGCGCCAACGGCGATTCGAGCATGGACGTGATGCTGCTGCTTCTCGGAGAAGGTGCGGTGATGGGAATCGTGGGAGCGATCCTCGGAATCGCTGGTGCCTGGGCGCTGAACTCCGGGGCCCTGGCAAACGGCATCCTCATGCCACCAGCTCCGGGATTGACCCGGCAATTCCATGTCAGGATCGAGCTTGATGTGCTCACGGCCCTCCTGACGTTCGCACTCGGAAGCCTGTGCTGCCTGGTTGCCACGGTGCTGGCTGCCTGGCGTGTGGCGAAGATGGGCATTGGAGATGCGCTTCGATCGATTTGAGAAAGGAAGATTCATGCGTGCAGTGATCGTCTCCCTCCTGACAGTTCTCGAAGCGCTCTCGATCTCATCGGTCCTCGCGGCATCGCCGGGTCCTGAAGAAATCCTCAAGCGAGTCGATGAGGTTCGAAATCCCTCCGAGAGCTACCGGATGCAGGTTCGGATCAGTGATTCCGTCTTCGATGTCCTTCTCGAGGGCAATTCGAAGACACTCGTGCGGACGCTCGAGCCCGCTCGCGACCAGGGGCGCGACATGCTCATGCTCGGAGAGGAGATGTGGGCCTATATTCCGAACCTGAAGCGCGCCGTTCGAGTGAGCCTGAGCCAGAAGCTCACCGGGCAGGCCGCCAACGGCGACATCAGCAGGATGCGCTGGTCCGGCGACTACTCCGCCACGGTGGAAAAAGAGACGGCCGAATCGTGGACGTTGTTTCTCACTGCCGCCAAGAAGGGCCTGACCTACGAGAAGATCCGGGTGACGGTCCAGAAGAAGACCTTCCATCCGATCGAGGCCGAGTACCTGACTGCGGCGTCGAAGCCGCTCAAGCGCGCCACTTTTGGCGGCTTCAAGCTGATCGCGGGCAGGATTCGCCCGACGGAGCTCTCGATCCAGAGTGCGGTCAACCAGAATGACCAGTCGAAGATCATCGTCGAGGCCATGGAAAAGAAATCGTTTGCCGCATCGCAGTTCAATCCCCAGCGACTGGGGCAATGAGGAAGCCTGGAGTCTCCACGTTCGTGCTGGCCTTTGTCCTGGTGCAGGGAGGCTTTTCGACGTGGGTGGAGGCTGCAAAGCCCAGGCTGAAGAAGAAGCCGCAGGCGTCTTCGTGGTTGGCTCCGAAGCTGATCGGAGAGGCCGGGTTCCGAGGAGCCGCCGGTCAGGAGTCGCGGCTCTCGATGTTCGGGCGCGGGTACCTGGAGCCGGGCGTCAGTTGGAAGCCGAGCGCTGACTCTGTCTTTCAGCTCCAGCTTCAGGGGCGAGGCTGGTACCAGGCCGAGGAGAGATCCGGGGCGCGATCTGAACGCTGGGCACTGGAGGTTCGTGATTCCTTCCTGTCGTTCGAGACGGACGCGAATCGCCTGCGGGTGGGCTTTCAATCGTTGTCCTGGGGAGAAACCTTCGGATTCTTCATCGCGGATCTGCCGAATCCTCGTGACCTCTCGGATCCGCTGCTGCTCGAAATCGGACACATCAAGAAGCCGGTCTTCATGATCCAGGATCAGTTTTTCTTCGACGGCGGGTCGGTACAGGCCTTTTTCACTCCGCTCGCACGCCACACCGACTTTTCTGTCTCACTTCCGCGTCGAGAGTTCGCCCGGGTCGGAAACGATTCGGAGTACGGTCTCAAGCTCAACCGCCTGTTCGACTTCGGGATGGATGCGTCGCTCTTCGTGCTGAAGCATCACGAACGCTCGTTCGTCCTTCAACCCCGATCGATCTGGAGTGGCGGGTTCACGGCCACGCAATCGTTCGGACAGGACTGGATTTTGCGTACGGACCAGGTGATCAGCGACGACTGGCGGAGCCCGGATGGATGGCGCGGAGTAGTCGGGCTGGACTGGACCACGACGGAAAACCTGATGCTCTCGGTGCAGGGCCAGCGTGATCCGTTGAATTCAGGAGCGTCGCTTCGGATGATGCTCCGGGGATTTGACGGAGTGCTCGACGGCTGGGAGCTCGAGGCCTTCTGGTTCCAGGGAATCCAGAGGAACGAATCGTGGGTGCAGCCCAAGCTCTCGTATCACTCTCGTGGCGGTTTCAGCGTTTCCGCGCGCTACGACTGGATCGAGTCAGGATCGCTGCAGCGCGGGCTGCTCTCCGGCCTCGCTCGCGAGGACCGCGGCCTGCTTTGGCTCACTTACGGCTTTTGAAGGCGCGACTCGGCGATCTGGGTGAGCTTCGTCCGGATCAGCTCATTTGAAGCGCGAACCAGCAGCTGCTCCAGATTGCCTGGCTCGAGATCGGTCGCCGAGCTGGCGGCCGCCAGCAGTAGTCGATCGCGAAACGCCTCCGAGGCGAAGCCCGGCTTGTTGAACGTATCGCAGAATCGGGTGGCATCACTGACGGTAAAGGGCGCGAGGACCTGGAGTCCGTAATCCATCAGCTCAATGGCGACGGGTTCGGAAATGGCCGCGAGCAGGCTCGCCTGGAGCTCGGTCGTGGAAAGCTTCGGAGAAAGGCGAACCGCTTTCGAGAGGAGCTCATCTCGACGTGCATCGACCGGAAGGACCTGAAGAATTTCGGCGAGTACGCTGACGGCTGACCCGGAAATTCGAGGGTAGCTGGCGACCAGGAGACGCTCTCGCGAACTCCAGGTCGAGCAGGCAAGAAAGAGATTTCGAAGCCCCTCTGCGGCAAAGGACTGCACGCTTCCGGAGGCGATCACGATCATCGAGTCCCGGAGCTCTCCCGATTCCTTCTGCGATACGAGCGTGAGCACTTGCGCGTCGGTGAGTCCTGCGATCCTCGGCGTCATTGCCCTGAAGAGCTCCAGCACGAGGGCGTCGGAGCGTACGGGGGCCCAGAATGCGGCAAATTCGGCGATGCTGACGGGGCCCACTGTGGAGAGGCCGATCGACGAGAGTTCATCGCGCTGCGGGCCAGGTCGCAGCTGCCGCACGAGCTCGAGAGCCGTGCCTGCGGTCCGGTCGGAATCGTTCAGGAACCAATCCCTGCCCACGGTTGCAGCGAAAGTGGGCGCGTTGCTTCGTGCAGCCAGCGAGAACACGCGGAGTTTCTGCTCCGGCTTGAAGGCTTCCAGCGATCCTCCCATGCGCTCAAGCACCTGCGAGAATGCCAGTTCATTGGACTCGCTGGTGGAGTGAAGCCTTTCGAGGAGTGGCTCGGCCTCGCTCCAGCTGAGTGATCGAATCTTGGAAAGTCCGACCATCAGGAGTCGGTTGGAAAGTGGGGCAAGCGATTCTCCGAGGGCGAGATTGGCGGCAAGAACTCGCCTTTTATCGGCAAGTTCAGGTGTTTCCGGAAGATCACGTAACTTGCGGCGAATGGAGCTGAGTGCCGGTGCCGGAAAGGCGGCACCGTCCAGAAGCAGGCGCAGCCTCAGGCCATCGATCGACGGTGTCCTCTGGGCGAGGGCGATGAGCTCGCGATACGAGTCTTCGCTGGCGGCGGTGACGGCGCGAATTCGGAGAAGCGAATCCTCGACATCATCCAGACGGATGAGGTCCAGGACGTCTGCGTCCGAGAAGGCCAGGCCGGGACCGCGCGTCCGTGCCGGCAATTCGAAATCTTCCTGTTCGGAGAGGACCGTTGAAAAAGCAACGCCGCTGCCTGAGGGCGTGAGGATGAGGTCTGCGCCCGTTCGCGCCCGAGACCGAAGCGGGTCGAGATCACTCCTGGAGAGCACCAGCAAAGGCGAGCCTTCCTTGGACTGAACCGCGAGTTTTTGGAGCGTGAGCAGTCGCGAGTCCTGATGAATCATGACAGCGATGCTTCGCGAAGACTCGAGAGGCAGGGATCGTTGCTGAAGAGAAGGTTGGAGCGGGTCTGTTCGGCCGTAGTCGAGGAGCAGCTTCCAGCCGTCCGTCTTTGCCTCGGTTCCGGCTTCGTCACGAATCCGGATCTGGATCAATCCACCTTCGGGATAATCCACGAGCGCCTTGCGCTCGATCGGACGCGCCGCAATCAACAGGAACGCCACGATCGGGATGCTGAGAAAGGGCAGCCTGAAGTTCCGAAGTGCATTCATCGGAACATTGCCTAACACCCCTGACGCGGGTGGTCAATTTCTCAACCAAAGCTCCTTGAATCAATCACTTACGGCACATTCCGAAGGAACATGGCCAACGTACGAGAATTGCAGACCTCATGGAGAGGCGAATTCCGCCTGGGGAGGACTCCATGACCGCACTCGATCTGCTTCGGGCCGACCACCGCCAGCTGGCCCAACTCTTCGAACAGGTGCGCCAGAGCAGCGATTACGGTGAGCGGCGCGAGCTGTTCGAGGAAATTCGAGATCGCCTCGAAGCCCACTCCGACCTCGAGGAGG
>JBIIXZ010000210.1:0-4624 GCA_044347055.1 Bdellovibrionia bacterium
GGGCATGAAGTGGGAATCCGAGAGGTCATCAATACCGCACGAGCACTCGGGGTGACGAGCGATCTTCCGGAGGTGCCTTCGCTGGCACTCGGAGTGGCGGAGCTTTCTCCCGTGGAGCTCCTGAAAACCTACGCCACTCTGGCAAACCATGGACAGTCCGATGACCTCACGGTCATCCGGGCCATCACGGAAGATGACGGCACTCCGGTCGCCCGCTATGTGCACCGTCCTCAGTGGGTTGCCGATCCTGCATCCGTCGACCTCCTGATCGACCTGATGAGTTCGGTGTTCACCGAAGGTACGGCAGCTCCTGCGAAGGCCTGGGGTTGGAACCGGCCGTCGGCCGGAAAAACCGGAACGACGAGCCTGCACCGCGACAGCTGGTTTGCCGGGTTCACTCCTCAACTGACTGCAGTGGTCTGGGTAGGCTGGGATCAAGTCCTTCCGGAAACCAAGAAGCTGCCCAAGCTCACCGGAGCCGTTGCCGCGCTGCCGATCTGGACGGCTTTCATGAAGGAGGCGCACCGCGGAGAGCCCGTCACTCCGTTTCCGGTCAGCCCCCATCTGATCGAGGTTCGCGTGGACCGGAAGTCCGGAAACCGTGCCGCACCGAATTGCCCCCTCGAGCAGATCATCACGGAGAGGTACATCCAGGGGCATGAGCCCTCGGAAGAGTCCTGCGCTCCAGAGTTTCCGACCTCAATTCGCAGCGCCAGTGAAGAGTGACTCATCGGAACTCCTCGTTCTTGACTTGAGGGGGCGGAACTCCCTTCGCCCCAATGCGTCAAGCGTCTGTCGGGCACGAACGCATCGATAGTTTTTCCTCAGGGTCCTCGCACTTTCAGGCGATACGCCGGTGAGAGGAACGGGGACAAACCATGCTCGTCATTGTTGGAGCCATCATCGTTACGGTTTGCGTCTTCGGCGGTTACGCCTTCGTAGGCGGCGGCCACTTGGACGTCATCTGGCAGCCTTCCGAATACATCATCATCGGGGGAGCCGGCATTGGCGGCCTTCTCACCTCGACGAGCCCGGGCGGCCTGAAGGCCCTGCTTCACCAGGTTCTGGCATCCCTGAAGGGACCTCCGGTCTCCAAGCCGATCTACCTTCAGGCGCTGATGCTGCTTTTTGAACTGACCAAGACGGCGAAGGCCAATCCGCTTTCGCTTGAGCCACACGTGGAGAAGCCGGAGACCTCTGAAATCTTCAAGAAATATCCTGCAATCCTCCACAACCATCACGCCATTGAATTCATCTGCGACACGCTCAAGGTGCAGATCAGCTCTCCCATGAGCCCGTACGATCTTGAAGAATTGATGGATGCCGACATCCAGACCGTCCACGAGGAGGAGGCGCGGGCACCATCTCTGGTCCAGAAGACCGGTGACGCCATGCCGGGCCTCGGCATCGTGGCCGCCGTTCTGGGCGTCGTTCACACGATGGGAAAGCTTTCCGAAGGCAAGGAGGCCGTGGGTAATTCCGTGGCCGCAGCGCTCGTCGGAACGTTTCTGGGCATCCTGATCTCGTATGGATTCCTGCAGCCGCTGGCCGCCAAGATGGAATTGAACAACGCTGAATCGGGAAAGCTGATGAGCGTGATCAAGGCTGCGCTGCTCGCCTACGCCAAGAACTGTTCGCCAAAGGTCTGCGTCGAGTTCGCTCGACGGACGATTCCGGCCGAATACCGTCCTTCGTTCGAGGAAGTCGATAAGGCCACCTCGGGCGCAGGCAAAGCTGCAGCTTAACGACTGACCAGCAGAAAGAACGGAAATGGCAGACGCACCAGTCATCGTCATCAAGAAGAAAAAAGGCGGAGGCCACGGCGGCGCCCATGGCGGAGCCTGGAAGGTGGCCTACGCCGACTTCGTGACCGCGATGATGTGCTTCTTCATGGTGATGTGGCTCCTGGGGGCGGACGAGGAGACGAAGCAGGCGGTGTCGCACTACTTCAATCACCCGAACACCCCCTACAAGGCCGGCCGAGATCCCTCCTCCGAGACGGTGAATCCGCTCGGAGAAAAACCCGGAGCAGGCGACAGCCTTCTCAAGGGAGCCGAGGGAGATGTTCCGGCAGCCTTGGTGGACAAGCCCATTCGTCCGGTCGAGCAGCAGAGGATCTCGCACGAAAAGCTCGGCGAGCTCACCCAGGAAGTCCTCGAGGACCAGCTCTATGGCCTTGACGTGAGCATCGACACGCTCCGTTTTTCAGTGCCTGAAGATCTGCTCTTCAATCCGGGCTCGACCGAGCTCAAGCCGGGATCGCAGAAATACCTCACCCGGCTCGGCAAGGTCCTCGAGAGCTATCCCGGTTACGTGAAGATCGAGGGCCACACCGACGACCAGCCGATCGGCGGCAAGGATGCAGGCTCGCAGTTCGAATTTGCACTGACGCGTGCCGTGACCGTCATGAAGTACCTCGTGCAAAAGGACTTCGTGAAGGAGGAGCGAATCCTCCCCGCCGGAGTCGGCCCGCGCAAGCCCTACACCAGCAGCCAGTCCGCCGAGGGCAGGGCCAAGAACCGACGCATTGAATTCACGCTGTCCTCCGAACGTTCGTTCTAGGCAGGTGTAAAAACCTTGGACAGTGGCGATTCGACACTGATCTGAAATCTCCTAAAAAATCAGGCCTTGGGCCTCTGGAACGCCGGTTGCTCTACAGGAGCTCCGGATGAGTCCATTTAGGGAAACCATTGCCAGATTCCTGCGCCGAGGCCTCCGGCTGGCTCGAGCCCGCGAGACCCTGGTCACCACGGTGCTGGCCTCGACCTGCATCACGGGCGTCCTCGTCCATTTTGATTTCCACGCCATCGAAGCCGCGATGCTGGACCTCCGTGTCCGGCACGGCTGGCAGTCCGAGCCGTCACGCGACATCGTGCTCGTCACGATCGATGATTCTACGCTTGCCGCATTCCAGGAGATCTCGCCCCTGAGCCTTCGCTCGCACGCGAAATTTCTGGAGGCAATCGAGCGCTATCAACCGAGAGCGGTGGGCTATCTCGCCAACTTGTCACGCGCCGCCCAGCTCGAGTCTGGAGCAGCACGCCTCGACTCGTCACAGAGAGTCGTGAAGGCCTTCGAAAGCCTCCGATCGCGATCCATTCCCGTCGTCGTTGGAACTCCGTTTGATGTCACGGGAGAAGTCGTTCCTCCGTATCCGCTGAGCACCCTTCCGCATGGACTCGCGCTGATCCACAAGGATGGAAATGTCTTTGCAGGAGACAAGGTCACGCGTCGTGCGCTCACTTCGCTGTACGATCGGCCAGTCTTCCACTCGCTTCTCGCCGCCGAGGCAGCGCTTGCTCCGCGAGATTTTGCTCCACGCGGAAGCTTCGAGCTTCCGGAAATCGACGCCCAGTATTTCTACTTTCGCTATCACGGCAACCCGGCGATGCCGAGGAATCGACCCAAGTCCGAAATGCCGTATCTCACCCTCTCCTTCGAAGATGTCGTGGAAGGTCGTGTCGACCCCAAGGCCCTCCTGGGCAAGGTCGTGCTCGTCGGAACGTCGGTTCGTGAAGACTCCTCCGACTTCGCCTTCACCCCTTACTCGAGCGACTCGTTCACCACTCCGAAGCTGGCCATCCACGCCACGATCTTCGACTCGGTGGTGAACAACGACGGCCTGGTACGGCTGCCCGAGTGGACCAAGGCGGCGACCACCTTCGCAGCCTCGGCCACCGTCATTGCCTGGGTCATGAACTCCACGCCGCTGGTCGGAGTCGCGGCAAGCTTCGCCGCCATCGCCCTGCTCTGGCTTTCCTCGCTGCTGCTGTTCAATGGATGGGCAGGCTCGCATGGCATCTGGCTGGACACGGCCCACCCGTCGCTGGGCATCCTGATCTCCTACTATATCGCCGTTCCGTATCGACTGATCCGCGAGTACCGGAAGCGCTGGGAGTACCAGCGCAAGAATGAGCTGCTCGTGCAGGTCGAGGAGCTCAAGACGAACTTTCTCTCGCTCGTCACCCATGACCTGAAGACTCCGGTCGCGCGAATCCAGGGCCTTGCCGAAGTGCTGTTGATGAAGGCCTCCATCCGCCTGACGGACCGCGACCAGGAGAGCCTTCGCCATATCATCGGGTCGACGGATGAGCTGAATCGCTTCATCTCCAGCATCCTCGAACTCGCGAAGATCGAAAGCTCCAAGCTTCTGCCACGACTCGAGTCCAAGGATGTCAATCAGCTGATTGAAAAATGCGCCGACACGTTCAAGGCTCCGGCCCGCGCGAAGAACTGCAAAATCGAACTCGACCTCGAGCCGCTCTTTCCGATCCGCCTTGATCCGTCGCTCATCCAGAAGGTGCTGCACAACCTGGTGGACAACGCCGTCAAGTACAGCCCCCCCGGATCCACCATCCACCTCGAGACGCGTGACCTGGGAGACTGGGTGGAAATCCGTGTCCGAGACCAGGGAGTCGGCATGAGCCCAGCCGATCTCGAAAACGTCTTCAAGAAGTTCTTTCGCGCCAAGAACGAAGCTACGGCCAAGGTCGGAGGCTCGGGATTGGGACTCTACCTCACGAAGTACTTCATTGAAGCGCATGCCGGAGAGGTCCAGGTCGCCAGCGAACTCGGCCAAGGAAGCACCTTCACCATCCGGCTCCGAACCGACCTCGCTGCTCCG